>NZ_JBEPKL010000002.1:0-288768 GCF_040544655.1 Sphingomonas sp. 1185 | reverse complement strand
TTCGATCTCACCCTGGGCCTGAGCGAGCGTTACGATGCCGCAGGCGCCCCGGCCGGACTGACCGGCGAGCTCGAATATGCCGCCGACCTGTTCGACCCCGCCACCGCCCAGAGCCTCGCCGATCGCTTCGCCCGCCTCCTCGACGCCATCGGTCGCGATCCGCATATGCCGGCCGATGTCGCGCCGATGATCCTTGTCGAGCTGCCCGCACCGATGCTGCCGGCTGATTTCCGCGCACCGCGCACCGAGCGCGAGGCTATTCTGGCGGGATTGTTCGCCGAGGTTCTGGGGTCGGGGCCGGTCGGGATCGACGACGATTTCTTCGCGCTGGGTGGCCATTCGCTGCTCGCGACACGGCTGATCAGCCGGATCCGTGCGACGCTGCGGGTGGAGATCGGCATCCGCGCGGTGTTCGAAGCACCGACGGTGGCCGGACTGGCGGAACGGCTGGGGGTGGCGGGTGGCGCGCGCCAGGTCCTCGCACCGGTCGCGCGACCGGCTGTGTTGCCGGTTTCGCCTGCGCAGGGACGGCTGTGGTTCCTGCACCAGTTGGAGGGGCCGAGCGCGACTTATAACGTGCCCTTCGCCCTGCGCATCCAAGGCCTGCTCGATGTTGACGCGTTGGCGGCGGCAATGGACGATGTGGTCGTCCGGCACGAGAGCCTGCGCACGACGTTCGGCGACAGTGACGGCATGCCGCACCAGGAGGTGCTGGCACCGTCGGCCGTGCAGGTGATCTGGACCCGGGAGAAGACGGCGGATGCCGCCGCGCTGTCGTCGAATATCGCGGATGCTTGCGGCTATCGGTTCGATCTCCGGTCCGAACTGCCGATCCGGGCCTGGCTGTTCGATGTCGCGGACGACGAGCATGTCCTGGTGATCGTCGTACACCACATCGCATCGGACGGCTGGTCGCTGTCGCCGCTGTGGCGCGACCTTGAACGCGCCTATGCGGCGCGGCGTGACGGCGCGGCGCCGGACTGGGCACCGCTGGCGGTGCAATATGCCGACTATACGCTGTGGCAGCGCGCGCTGCTGGACGGAACCGACGGGTCCGCAGGCGTGCTGGAGGATCAGATCGCCTATTGGCGCGGGGCGCTCGCCGGACTGCCCGAGGTTATCGCCCTGCCCACCGACCGGCCCCGCCCCGCCATCGCCAGCTATCGCGGTGGCACGGTCGGCGTCACCATCGATGCCGCCACCCACGAGCGGCTGGTCGCGCTGGGACGCGAGAACAACGCCACCCTGTTCATGGTGCTGCATGCCGCCCTCGCGGTCCTGCTGGGCCGGCTCGGCGCGGGCGAGGACATCGCTGTCGGCAGTCCCATCGCCGGGCGGACGGACTCCGCGCTCGACGATCTGATCGGCTTCTTCGTCAACACCCTGGTCATCCGCACCGACCTGTCGGGCGACCCCGACTTCCTCACCGTCCTCGCCCGCGTCCGCGAAGCCGCGCTTGGCGCCTATGCCCATCAGGACGTCCCCTTCGAGCGGCTGGTCGAGGACCTCAACCCTGTCCGCTCGCAGGCACACCAGCCGCTGGTGCAGGTCATGATGGTGCTGCAGAACAACCTCGAGCGCCAGGCGACCCTGGCCGGACTGCAGGTCGAGGAACTGCCCACCGCGCTCGACACCGCCAAGTTCGATCTCACTTTCGCGTTCTCAGAGCGGCAATGCGAATCCGTACCATCTGGCATCTACTGCGAAATCGAGTTCGCCGTCGATCTACTCGATGAATCCACGGCTTCGACCCTTGGAACTCGGCTGGTCCGATTGCTCAAGCAATTGGTGACAACGCCAACCTCAGGCATCCACCGGCTAGACATCCTGCTACCGCATGAAGAAGAGGAGATGTCCGCCACCTCACAAGTTTGCTTTGATCGGGGCGCACCGCTTATGATCGAAGCGTTCGCCGGTCAGTGTGTCCGCACCCCGCATTGCATAGCGGTGGCGGAGAGCGAGCGCAAATTGTCCTATGCACAACTCAACGGCTGCGCCGATTATCTGGCGCAGCGTTTGCTCGCATTGAACGTTGGCCCGGGTGCTGTAGTTGCAATTGTAATGCCGCGATCTGCCGAAGCCGTGATCGCGATTATCGCAATCGCCAAGGTGGGCGGCATATTCCTCCCTATCGACAACGATTATCCCGCCGAACGCGTCAACATGATGCTGGAGGATGCAGATCCGGTCTGCGTTATCACCCGAACGAACGATATCCAGCATTTTACATTCGATCGAACCGTCCTGATGATGGACGGCATCGACGACTTCGCCGTTACCATAGACGAATCGCTACGTGCCTGCTCGCTCCGTGCGGAAGACCCAGCCTATATCATCTACACGTCAGGATCGACCGGGCGGCCAAAGGGCGTCGTTGTCTCGTCGGGCAGCTTGGCCAATTATCTGTCATGGGCGCGGGATGCCTATGCGCTGGCACCGGATGATGAGGTGCCGGTTACGACGTCGCTGTCGTTCGATGGAACGATTACGAGCATGGTTCTGCCGCTGATGTCGGGCGCGACGGTGATCCTGCCGGCTAGGCATGAGGAGCTTACTGCCCTCATCGGCCGAGCAAGCGCTTCGCAACCGTTCGCCCTTGTGAAGCTCACACCGTCCCATCTGGATTTCGTGAATGCCCAGGTCAGCGCTTCGTCGCTGCCACGAATCGCGAAGATGTTGATCGTCGGTGGGGAAGCGCTGGATCACGCATCTGTGAACCCCTGGTTTGAGGCCGGACCCGGACCGATATTTGTGAACGAGTATGGACCTACCGAGAGCACGGTTGGGTGTTCCGTTCACGTTGTCTACGGGCCAGCTACGGGCGCCGTTCCGATTGGCACAGCCATCAAGAACACATGGCTCTATATCTTGGACCACCACCTCAGGCCCGTAGCTGATAACGTTCCGGGTGAGCTCTATATTGGCGGCGCGGGACTGGCCGAGGGTTATTGGCGACGGCCGGGAACGACGGCGTCGCGATTCGTAGCGAATCCCTTCGCTATCGGTCAGCGGATCTACCGCACCGGCGATCTGGTGAAGCGGCGCCGGAATGGAATGCTCGAATATCTCGGACGAACCGACGAACAGGTAAAAATTCGTGGTTTTCGCATTGAGCCCGGCGAGATTGTCGCGCTCTTATCGATGCGCCCCGATGTAGGGCAGGCAGTGGTGGTCGTCCGTGAGGACGCGTCGGGAGCCAAGCAACTGGTCGGCTATGTCACCGCTGCCGGAAGTGACCACCCGGATCCCCGGACGCTGAGATCCGATCTGGAAAGCAAACTTCCCGGTCATATGGTTCCAGCAGCAATTGTGGTGGTCGATGTGATTCCGCTGACCCCCAATGGCAAGCTCGATGCGAGCCGCTTACCGGCCCCAATTTTCGCGAGCGAGGCTGGTGCCGAGCCGAAGACGCCGCGCGAACAAATTATAGCCGATGCGATCGGGACTATCCTCGGCGTTAATACCGTCGGGCGCAACGACAACTTCTTTGATCTCGGCGGCGACAGCATACGATCGATTGAGTTGATCAGCCGGCTTCGGAAGGCCGGACTCAGGGTTTCGCCGCGCGACATGTTTCGCCATCCGACAACTGCGGGTATTGCGGCAGCCGCGGAGCTCATTGATTCGAATGGCGTTGCCCGCCCCACATCGCCTTTCAAGCCCACTTTGACCGACGTATGCGACGCGAGGCCGCACCGCACCGTCCCGGCGACCCCAATCATCAAATGGTTTCTAGAGACGCCAGGCCCGTTGCGGCGGTACCACCAGTCGATGATCGTGCAGTTGCCGTGCGACGCTTCCGATGACAGTTTGGGAAGGGCGATAGCCGCAGTGATCGATTGCCACGACGCACTGCGACTGCGGCTGAACGGCGAAACCCTTGAAGTGCTCCCTCCAAGTGCGATCCACGGAGGGACGTGCCTAGCGACATCAATGGATCAGACGGACGTGGCGGCGGCTATGCGTGCGGCGGAGGACGGGCTCGATCCCATCCATGGCCGCATGCTGCGCGCAGTCCGGTTCGTCCATGACGGTACTCCCGTGTTGGGCCTCGTCGTTCATCATCTCGCCATCGATGCCGTTTCTTGGCAGCCGCTGATCGACGATCTGCAAACGGCATACATGGCCGCTATCGGCGGCAAAGCGCCAATCCTGGAGCGGCCGCAGATATCGTTCGCCGACTGGTCCGACCTGATCCAACAGGCCGCCCGCGACGGCAGGTTCGAAGCCGAAAGAGCCTATTGGGAACATGTAACCCGACTTCCCGATGTGTCATTCGGGGCGGGTCAACTCGATCCCGACCGAGACCGCCACCGGTCGATGCGCTCGGTTCGGCGGACGCTGGCGGCGGATATCTCGGCCGCCCTGTCCAGCCTGAAGGGCACAACGATCCACGAGGTTCTGCTTGCAACGCTAGGGCTGGCCATCGCGCACTGGCGCGAACAAAATTGTTGGGCAGCGACGGATTATATCCGCATTGATGTGGAAGGCCACGGCCGCGAAACGGTAATTGCCGAAGCTGACCTCGGACGATCGATCGGCTGGTTTACCAGTCTTTATCCCGTCGGTTTACAGGTCACACATGGCGATGAAAGCAACGTCTCCGATCAAATCGCCGCGATGGTGAAGCAACTGCGCGATGTGCCCCATAAGGGCATCGGCTACGGTGTCTTGAACTATATCGCGGCTGCCGGTGCACCGAAAGGAAGCGCAGGCATCCTGTTCAATTATCTCGGGTGGTCGCGAATGCCTAACGTTACCAAGGCTTGGCAGCCAATCGACATCCCGTATTCCTTCCATGGCGAACCCGATCGGGCTCTCAGCCATGCGATCTCAATCAACACGCTGATCCAAGAGGGGGAGGACGGCGCACGATTGATCGTCGACATGAGTTGGGCGGCAGGCGTGTTCCCAACAGACGAACCTGAAGCTCTGATAGATCATTGGTTCGCGTTGATGAGCTCCGCTGCACGAAGTGACGACACGATCCCTGCCGGGAGTAGTACTAACAACGAAGAGGCAGCGATCGCGGACATGCTACCGCCGATCATCCCGCTCAATCCAGACGGCAGCCGGCCACCATTGTTCTGTCTTCCCGCGCTCATCGGAATTGGATGGTCCTATGCTGGCCTAGCTGCCCGGCTAGACAACGATCAACCCGTGATAGCTCTCAACGCCCCCAGGCTGACGGGAATTTCTGTGGATGACTCGCTGTCGAAGCTGATCGATTATTATGTCGCAACGATTGAAGCCTATCATCCGGACGGTCCGCTTGCGCTATTGGGCTGGTCTTTTGGTGGTTACGTCGCACACGCGCTCGCTTCGCGCTTTGAGGCGCGGGGTCGTCACATCAGCTGCGTCATCGTGCTGGATGCCACGCCACCCGATGCGATAGCGCACTATGGACACGGTCCCCGCAGCAGCGACGACATCGCCAAGTATATTGACGCGATCCTGGCCGAAGCGAATTCTCCCTTCCTCGCACAGCCCGCGATGCGAGCGCGTCTGGTGGCTACATGTGCCCAACATGGCCGCCTGCTGGAATCGTTCGTCCGTTCGAACATCGCAGCGCCCACTCATGTCGTCGAAGCGCATCGTGTAGACCTGCCGCCGGAGTCGCCGCATCACATGGCGCGCTGGTGGGGAACGGCGCCGGAGGCGTACGTAAAGGTACCGATCGGCCATCACGATCTGCTGAGCGGTGCTGCGCTCGACCTCATCACCCCCGCCATCGCACGCGCCCTTCAAACGGCAGTTCCCACAACGCGACAAACGTCCACCCAGGCTGAGGAAGCGTCATGATCATCGACGACAGGCATTCGCTTTCGCCCTCGCAGCGCATGCCACGGCTCATTGCCTCATCGAAGCCGGGTCAGTCGATCGTGACGTTCCTTTCGAGCTATCGTGCCGATATCGACGCGATGCTCCTGGATAATGGGGTTATACAATTTCGTGGCTTTGACACGAACAGCGTCGAAGGTTTTCAGGCGTTCGTCGATGCGTTGGATGCTGGCAACCTAGACTATCGCTATCGTTCGACACCTCGGAAAAGTCGAGGGCGCGGGGTCTACACGGCGACCGAATACCCCGCGGGACGCGAGATACCCCTTCATAATGAAAATTCGTACCAGCATAGTTGGCCCGGCAAGCTTGCATTCGCTTGCATGATCCCAGCGAAAACTGGCGGCGCCACGACTCTTGCTGACATGCGCAAGGTTGGTGAGACCCTCGGCCCAGATTTGCTCGAAACGTTCCATCGCCGTGGGGTACGGTATGACAGGGTATTCCATCCTCATGTCGATCTTCCTTGGCAGGACGTGTTCCAGACTGAGGATCGCGGCGAAGTCGCGCGCTTCTGCGACGCGAATGAAATTCACCACGAATGGATTGATGGCGAAACCTTACGGACCTGGCAAATCAGCCAGGGTACGATCCGACATCCTATCTTGAACGAACAGTTTTTATTTAACCAAGCCAATCTCTTTCATCCATCGGCATTGGGCGAGGCAACGGCGACGCAGATGCTCGAGATTTTTGGAGAGGAAGGTCTACCGCGCAATGCACGCTACGGAGACGGTGGCGCCATCGCCCTGGAGACCCTGGAGAAAATTCGCGGTGCATATAACAGCGCTGCATTCGATCTGGATTGGCAGACCGGCGATGTCGCGCTGATCGACAACCTGCAAGTTGCGCATGGCCGGCGGGCGTTCACGGGCGAGCGGCTCGTCCTCGCCGCATTGTTGGATCCTCAGGGTGCGCCGGGTCATGGGAACTGAGGTTTGCTCCAAGCGGGCCGCCAGCGGCGCGCACGACGTTGGTGGGCGCGCTACTCAGGCCGTAGAAGTCTGCCTGGCGCGCGTTGCGGCGCGAGATCGGGCGATCCGTGCCTGGGCCTATGTCGGGGCGGCACAGGCACGGGCACAGGCGGACCGACTGGATGAACTCGACCGACGAGCCAACGTAGTCGATCGAGACTTGGGCGTATTACATGGCGTGCCAATCGGCGTTAAGGACGTTATCGAGACTGCGGACATGCCGACGGCGTTCGGCAATCGCACCTACGCACGCCGAACGTCGCCCCATGACGCTGAGTGCGTGCGACGTGCCCGAGCGGCCGGCGCGATTGTCGTGGGCAAGACCGCGACCGCTGAGTTTGCTTTGTCTGCTCCGCCCGCGACCCGCCATCCATTGGCGTCAATGCGGAGCCCCGGCGGATCGTCGGCAGGTTCCGCCGCCGCGGTGGCAGCGGATATGACACCAATCGCGTTGGCCACGCAAACCGGCGGTTCTGCGATCCGGCCAGCAAGCTATTGTGGTGTCGTCGGATTTAAGCCGAGCTTCGGGTTGATCGATCGTCGTGGGGTGATGCCGCTGTCACCGAGCCTCGATACCGTTGCTGTCATTGGGCGTAGCGTCGATTGGGTCGCGCGATGCACCGCCGCGATCGTTGATCGGCCGCTGCTATCTGTCGCGGCGCGGTCGCTCCGCGTCGGCTTGTATCTGGGATCCGAAGATGAACTTGATCCGCTGGTCGCTGCCGCACTGCAGGAGGCAGCGGCCAGCTTCTTATCAGCCGGTGCGACAGTTCGGTCGATCGCCCTACAGGCCGACGACGCCTACCTGCGCCGTGATCACGCGACGATCGCTATTTGGGAGGCGCGCGCTGCGTTATCGTGCCATCTCGACGATCCTGCAAGCCTGCGCGCGACAACCCGCCGCGTCTTCGCCACACAATCGCCGTGCCCCGGCGAGTTCGCCGCCGCAGTTGAACGCGCTGCCCACGCCCGCGCCAACCTCGAACGCTGGTTCGACGGGGCAGATATTATACTTGCTCCATCTGTTACCGGGCCAGCACCGCGCCGCGGCAGTTCGGGAGATCCCTCGCCATGTCTCCTCTGGACACTTTTACATCTGCCTTGCCTGACGCTGCCGACCGGTATTCGGGATGAGGGCGGCTTGCCCATCGGCATCCAATTGATTGCCCATCCTAACGAGGATCCGTTGCTGATCGCGGCCGCTCGATTGCTGGAGAGTTGTATCGCCGCTCGGCATAGCAAGGCGACTCAGCGATGAGCAATCCTGCCTCCCCCTCCATCGCAGAACAGTGCGGCAACCGACTCTTCGGCAGGTTCTTGACGGGCAACGCTGCAGCGTTGCTGGCCCTGGCGATGGGGCAAGTGGCGTTGCCTTGGTGGATCGTTAGTACGGGAGGTTCCCGCGACTTGGCGCTCTATGCGTTCTGGGCAGCGGTAGTGGGATGCCTTGCGACGCCGCTGCTTGCGGCACTCGGTGACCGCCACGATCAGTACGGGCTCATACGTCTTGGACTGGCGATCAATGTCACGAGCGCCGCCAGCTTGGCCTTTCTGGCGACTAAGTCGTATTACGCGATCGGCCCTGTGCTGGCAGTCGCGATCGTTGAAGTCGTCGGCGTGGCACTAGCCTTCTCGCTCATCAATGTGGCGGCGACCGAAATGCTCCCTGCCGCAGCGTTGCCGCGAGCGCTGCAACAACAGAAGCTGGTCCAATCTGCCGCTCAGCTCGCGGGTCCGGTTGTCGCCGGTGCTGTATTAGCTGCTTCCGGGGTCGCTGCAGTCCTGTGGGTCCAGGCGGGATTGACGGCCCTTGCAAGTATTTTGATGATCGGTGGTCGGAAGCAAACGCCTTCCCGCGTGCACACCGACACGTGGCTGACCGACGTCTATGTCGGTATTCGAGCGAAGTGGCGTATCCCGCTTGAGCGCAATTGGACGGCCATAAGCTTTATGGTGGCCATATTCCTAGTGCCCTGCGTCGGATTGCTGTTGCCGTTAAAGATTCGAGAACTGGGACTAGGGGGTAGCTGGTTCGCGGCTGCCGAAGCAGCCATGAGTGCCGGCCTCCTGAGCGGCGCCGTGATCGGTGCTAGCAACCGGATCGTAGAGAAGATTGGTCGATATCGCCTGCGGCTGATCGCCACAATGAGCCTAGGTCCGGCATTTGTGCTGACCGGACTTAGCGAACGGCCCGCGCTATTACTCGTTTCGCTGGGTCTAGCCGGAGTGTTCAACTCGCTGGTCGTGATGATGGGATATTCGCGCCGCATTATCGCAACTCCAGCTAGTTTCAGAACCCGGATGACCTCGACAAGCACCGTTTTAACTCAGGTCGCCAGCATCATCGGACCTGCCATCGCTGGGTTTGCAATCCTCCTGTCGTCAACCAGTTGGATCTACATTACCTTCGGCTTCCTAATCACAGTGGTCAATATCGGCTATTGCTGGACTCCGGGACTCAAGACATTCCTCGACGCATCGGACGCCGATGTCGATGAATGGTACGGCAAATTCTATCCGCATGCGTTCGACAACGCTAAGGTCTAAAATGAAAGGGAAGCAGGTCATGGCAGCACAAGACGTTGGTTCTGCTTCGATCGTGGGACGATTTACTCACATAGCACGCGAGCATAAAGACGCTTTAGCGCTGGTAGGCGACGACCTTGCTCTCTCCTATGCGGATCTGGACGCGATGTCCGATCGACTGGCACGCCGACTGGTCGCGCTTGGCGCGGCCCAGCACACGCCGGTGGCTTTGATGCTCCCACGATCCGTCGCAGCAATCGTAACAATACTCGCGATCGTAAAAAGTGGCGCCCCCTATCTCGCGATCGACCCGGCGCAGCCAATCGCTCGCACTATGACAATGCTAAGGGACGCCAAGGTCACGATCCTCGTCGTGTCGGCGCCCATCGATACCGAATTTAATAATTCACTCGACGGCCAGTATATCCGCATTCTGGACGATCCGATGGAGATGGTCGACGTTCCATCCGCTACTTTGCCATGCAACATCGGTCCCGCCGACCTTGCCTATGTCGCCTATACCTCAGGTTCGACTGGCCGTCCGAAAGGAGTGTGTATACCGAATGACGCTGTCTTGCGGCTGGTGGTCGACTCCGATTTTATTGACATCCGATCGAGCGACGTGTTCCTTCATTTCGCCCCTATTGCGTTCGATGCGTCTACCCTCGAGATTTGGGGACCATTACTGAACGGCGCCAAGCTCGCGGTTGCTCCGTCCGGTCCGCTGACCAGCGAGGAGATCGCCGCCGTGGTCGACGATTTCGAGGTGACGACATTATGGTTGACCGCCGGTCTATTCCACCAATTTGGCGAGCCTGAGTTCGAACGATTGACGGGGCTGCGCTATTTGATCGCCGGAGGCGACACATTGTCGCCGAACCAAGTCGAGCGCGCGCGCACCATCCTGACCAATACGATCGTCGTCAATGGATATGGGCCGACCGAGAATACCACATTTACCTGCACGCACGCGGTGCTTGCACCGATCGTCAACAACAACGTGCCAATCGGGCGACCAATCGCTGGCACGCACATTGCAATTCTAGACAATCACCTTGCGCCGGTTGCGACGGGCGAAACTGGCGAACTCTATATCGGCGGCAGAGGCTTGGCCCGTTGCTATCTCGGAGACGCGCAGCTCACGGCGGCACGCTTCGTCGCAGACCCACGTCCGGGGTACGCAGGCCATCGGCTTTATCGCTCGGGCGACAATGTCCGTGACCTGGGGAATGACCGTCTGGAGTTTCTTGGACGGGTCGACGGCCAGTGCAAGATCCGTGGCTATCGCGTCGAGATTGGTGACGTCGAGGTCGCGGTGTCTGCGCATCCAGAGGTCGACGACAAGGCGGTCATTGCACGTAAAGGCCCGGATGGCCAAGTTCGGTTGGTGGCCTTCTATGTGGCACAGGCACCAATCCCTGGATCGGAAATGCGCCGTATGCTGGCCGAATATATTCCGAGCTACATGATCCCAGCATCCTTTGTCCGGCTCGACGTACTACCGCTTAATGCAAATGGAAAAATCGATCGCGCTGCGCTCCAGCGGTTTGACTTACCGGCACGTCCGGACGTCGCAACCCAATTTCGTCGTCCAGAAACCGAGATCGAGCGTTGGCTCGTCCAGTTGTGGTCCGATCTGTTGGAAGTCAAGGAGATCGGTATCGACGATGATTTCTTCGAGCTGGGCGGCCACTCGCTTTTGGCGATTAAAATCACGGCGGAGATTAGGGCGGAGTATAACGCGCATATTCCGGTCCATCGATTCTATGAGTCGCCAAGCGCGCGCGACGTCGCAGCGCTTATTGGCGAGGTGGTCAGCAGCGTATTCCCAACGAACGCGGCGGCCTAACATGCGCCTTTCTCCCTCCTCCGAGCCCGCGGACGTCGATATTGATCAGGTCAATCTTAGCGATCCGCTACTGTATTCGCACGGTGATCCGCACTCCATTTGGGCTAAAATGCGTGAAGAGGCACCTATACGCCGGCATTGCCGCGCTGACGGCAGATCTTTTGTTTCGATTACCCGTTATGCCGATGTGATCGCGGTTGCACGCGACCACGAACGCTTCACATCACGCGGGGGGACAGTCTTGTCAATCTTGGGGATGCCGGATCCCGCAGCTGACAAGATGCTGGTCGCCAGCGACCCGCCAATCCACACCGCGATTCGTGAACCGCTGACCAAAGTTCTTTCCCGACGTGCACTCGAACCGTTCATACCGGAGGTACAGCGGGTCGTTCACATGATGCTAGAGCCAATCTTAGCAGGCGAGCCCTTCGACCTAGCCCACGCGATCGCACCATTTCCGATGGCGTTTGCTGGCATATTGATGGGCATTCCGCCCGAGGACTGGCCTGCGCTGACCCGGCAATCAACGAGCGCGATCGCTCCCGACGATCCAGACTACCGCACCGGTAACGGATCTGGCACGCTGGCTTCCGCGCATCACGAGTTGTTCTCGTATTTGTCGCGCGCATCGGCAAAGCGTGCAAAGGTCCCCGGCGAAGATCTTATTAGCTTCTTCCAAGGGATTACAATAAACAATCGCCGCTTGCGACATGATGAAGTCGTCTACAACTGCTACAGTATGCTGCTCGGTGCTAACGTAACAACTCCTCACACTGTAACCGGAACCATCGCGGCCCTCGCTGAAAATCCGGTAGAATATGACAAGATCGTCGATGCGGCGACCGTGCAAAGTGCCGTCGAAGAGGGCCTTCGGTGGTCAACGCCAACAATTCACTTCATGCGTCACGTGCTTGTAGATACGCGAGTCGGCGACGTAGACTTACGCGCAGGCGAAGCCGTAGTTCTCTGGCTTGCGTCGGCCAATCGCGACATCGAAGCGTTTCCCGATCCTTTCCGGTTTTCAGTGACGCGCAAGCCAAACAGGCACGTTGCGTTCGGCTTTGGCCCGCATTTTTGCGTGGGCGCTCCTCTGGCCCGGATCGCGCTGCGGCTGCTGTTCGAGGAAATCTGCAAGGTCGTTGAGCGGTTCGAAGTAGTCGGACCAATTGTTCATCTCGGATCGAACTTCGTCGGCGGCATGAAGTCGATGCCGATCCTTGCCCGCCTTCGACCGGGTGCAAGCGACGTCATTAGGCAATCCACTGCGCGCCGCTAATAGTGATTTGAAGCCACCGCAACATCAAGGATAATACACCCATGGATGCAAAACGTTCGCCAAGCCGATGGCTTCTCAGGGAACCGGTTGGCGATCGGCCGAATAGGCTCTTTCTCTTCCCCTATTCCGGCACCGGTGCCTCAATCTATCATCGTTGGCCAAGGAAGACATTGACGACTGAAATTTGCCTGATACAGCCGCCGGCACGCGAGCGCCGTATCCGCGATCCCCATTACGGCACCTATGAGGAACTTGCGAAGCAGGTCATCGAGAACTTGCTCCCCTATTTCGACAGGCCGTTCGGTTTTTTCGGCCATTGCGGAGGTGCCCTACCCGGCTTCGCCACCGCTCTCGAATTGCATAGGCGCGGCCTGCCAACGCCGACCTGCCTGTTCATCTCGTCGCAAGTTGCGCCGCATGACGGACCCTTCGGTCGCTACCTCCATCTTGACGACGACGAACTGCGCGAAGAACTCTGCGGATTTGTTCGCCGGCTTGGAGGCGAACCAAATGCGGAGTTGATCGAGGTTGGCCTCACAACTCTAAAGCTCGACCTCGAGGCGAACCGGCAATATGTCTTTGCGGGTCCGGTTCGTCTACCGGGCCTACTCCGGACAATCTCATGGATTGAGGATGTCGAAATCCTTCACAATCAGATGACGGGCTGGCCGCTTTACGCCGACACAGGCCGCTTTCATTCTACTGTCCTTCCCGGTGATCATCACGAGTTCCTGAAGGCACCCGCCGCGCTGCTAGACGCACTCGACGACGGGATGGAGCAGGGCCGACTGGCGGCGATGGCAACCCGCCGCGCAGCCATCGGCGCGGCCAGCCGCTAGTTTTGTCGTTTGACATAAATTCTTTGTCGTTTTAAGCATACTCATCGGAGCGAGATTCTGTTCCGCACCCGATGGTGAAAAACACCGTCGAGCACGTCTCCAGAAGGCTGTTGCGATGAAGACGAAAGTTGACGAAGCGGCCGACGAGCCGGCCCCCGATCGCCTGCTGCTGCTGCATAGCCGCCGGCTATCCAGATTTTTTCTAATATTGTTCGTTTTTTTTGCGGCGTACATGATCGTCTGTGTGGGCACGATGTTGTTGCGGCAGGGTTGGATTGCAGGCATCAAGGACGGCAGCTTCGCTTTTCGAATCTGGCTCCCTATCCCGCCATATGATGACCCCGAGCCCGTCGGATTCCGGCCAGTTTCTGAGCTGACCGTCTGGCAATCTTCTCTTATGGGGGCACTGCTATTACTTAGAAGGCTACCGGGACTGCTAATCCTCTGGTACCTCCATCGCTTGTTTGATCTCTATGCTCGTGGCCGAATCTTTTCCATTGAAAACACCGACCAGATTCGGCGGATGGGTATCGTGTTAATCGGCTATGCGCTGGTGCCGGTAATTACTCGTGGCGGTCTTTACCTTGCCGGTCTCTCGCCGATAACTTTCCAACTACCAGGCGGGCAGATCAATGCCTTTATCCTAGGCCTGATTATTATAACGATCGCACGCGTGATGTCTTTTGGCCACGCCATAGAGCAAGACCGAGAGACATACATCTGATGTCTATCATCATACGGCTCGATATGATGCTTGCCAAGCGCAAGATGAGATCGAACGAACTTGCTGCGTTGGTCGGGATATCGGAGACCAATCTCTCCTTGCTCAAAAGTGGGAAGGTAAAGGGTATCCGATTTTCTACACTGAACAGCCTTTGCCGGGAATTGGATTGCCAGCCTGGCGATCTAATTGAATTCATTCCGGATGAAGATGAAAGTAAGAGCTCGCGCCACGGAGACGGATAATGAACATTTGGTTTTGGTGTTCGGCGTCGAAACCGCGAGGCGATCGTTTTCACGGTTCGATTTCCCATCTGCGCCAAGATGTAAGGTGGCGGGCCGCGCCGATTCTCGCAATGTTGATTACATCGGGGTGTTCTACAGGACCTGAATTTCGCCGACCAGCACCCCCACCCGTAACGCATTACTCTGAGGACCAAAATGTTTCCGGGGCGATGACCTCCGACCAGCGGCTGGTTATTGGCGGCGACGTTCCGTCGAATTGGTGGGAGGGGTTCCACGTCTCATCTCTCAACGTAATGGTCGAACGTGCGTTGAAGGAAAATGCATCAATAGGTGCAATGACCGCTGCCCTCCGCCGATCTGCCGAACTTGAGCAAGCGCAACGCGCGTCGCTGCTGCCGACGGTTAGCGCGGATGTTACTGTTAGCAGAGGGAATGTCGCTTCGACCGGAAGCAACCGCTTAGTTTCTGCCGGCACATCGCAGTTGGCTTATACGCCCGATTTTTGGGGTGGTTTGCACCGCGGTGTGGAGGCAGCCAAAGCGCAGACGGACTATCAGCGGTTTCAACTCGAAGCCGCTCGCCTTGCGCTATCTTCCGCGGTCGTTCGCTATGCGATAGCGGCGGCCTCGCTTGCGCGGCAAATCCGGGCGGCCGACCAGATCAGTAGCGCCGCGATCGAACAACTTCGGATTATTCAGCGCCGGTTTGACTTGGGTGCAGTTACTGCGGATGAAGTAGCATTACAGGAATTGCAGGTTACACAGACAAAGGCGGCTGCCCAATCATTGCGCCTTGAACTCGCAATCACGCGAAACCAATTGGCGAGTTACCTCGGCCGCCCCCCTGAACAGGCTGATCTGCCGGAAATTGACTTTGATTCCATTGCATTGCCGGAGACGTTGCCACTAAGCCTTCCCTCCACGCTGATCGACCGCCGCCCCGACATACGTGCCGCAGAGGCGAATTGGCACGCCCAGACAGCTGAATTGGGAGTAGCGACCGCGCTACGTCTGCCTTCGCTGACGCTGGGCGGGACCTTGGGCGTTCAAGGTGGAAGCGGCAAGGTACTCTTTGGTCCCGGTAGCGCGGTCTGGTCGCTACTCGTCGAAGTCACGCAGGCGATTTTCGATGGAGGCGCATTGCGCCACCGGCAACGAGCTCAACGCGAGGCAGTCGCGCAGGCGGCTGAGCTTTGGCGAGATCAAGTTGTTGTTGCGTTTCAGGGGGTGGCAGACGTTCTGGCGAGGATTGGGTCGGACACGATTGCTTTGAACCTCGCCATAGAGTCTGAGCACGCTGCAAACCGCAGCCTCTCGATCGCTTCGGCACGCTATCGTTCAGGCGCAGCGCCCTTTCTCCTGCTCCTGACGGCCCAACGCAGCCAAGCTGACGCGGTTGCTCAACTTATACGCGCGCGAGAAGCCCGCCTGACGGACTGCGCGCTGCTTTACGAAGCGCTCGGCGGCGGCTGGTGGCACGATAGAGTAGATGCCCGGTCCTCAACGGAGACCATCCGATGATCAGGATTTCCCGCATCGCTAGGCAGCACCCAGTTGCCATCATCGTAGCAACGGCGCTCGTTTTGGTGCTCATCACAACAATCGGCTGGACGCGCTGGCGGACACCCACCCCCTCTAAACCGGAGGATGAGGAGACAGTGGCGGTGACGGCGGATACGCTTTCCGTTTCTTCGTTCCGACCGCATCTGAAGGCCTATGGTGAGCTTCGGGCAGTCCGTGGAGTAGAATTAGCGGCCGAGGTCTCGGGGATTGTTGATCATATCTATTTCGAGTCTGGCGAGCACGTTAAGAATGGGACACGCCTTCTTCAAATACGTCTTAACGACGATCCAGCTAAGCTTGCTGCAATAGACGCGAATATAACATTGTCGCGTGCGAATCTCGCCCGGGATGTTGCCCAGCTTGAAGCGCAGGCGGTTAGCCAAGCTACGGTTGATGCCGATCGTGCAGCTCTACAAAGCTTAATAGCGCAAGCCAACGCGCAGCGCGCTCTTATCGCCAAAAAGACGGTAAGAGCTCCATTTTCAGGACAAGTCGGTCTGCGGCAGGTCGATTTGGGCCAGTACCTAACAGCTGGCGATCCGATCGCATCTTTCCAAGCGCTTGAGACGCTATTTGTGGATTTCAACGTACCACAACAGGAATTTGGGGCCTTGAGGGATGGTCAAAAGGTGCAATTATCGTTCGACGCATATCCTGCCCGGCGATTTAACGCGGTCTTGACCGCAATTGATAGCCGTCTCGACAAGGCAAACCGTATGGTCACCGCCCGAGCAACGTTGCCGAACCCGAACAAGTTATTGCGGCCAGGAATGTTCGCAGTGGTCGACGTACCAATCGGAGTTTCGCGGCCGGCTATTCTCGCTCCGTTGACCGCAATTACCTATAGCCCCAGCGGAGACTACACTTACGTTCTAGAGCCGGCGCCTCACGCTGACCAGCCCCGGCACGTACGCCTGCGGCAGGTCAAGTTGGGCGACAAACAGGGTAGTCAGGTCGTTGTTTTGGAGGGGCTGCGTGCCGGGGAGCAAGTGGTCACCGCGGGCCAAGTTAAGCTTCGGGACGGCGCCGCAATTCGCCTGTCTCCGAATGGGGGTACGAAGCAATGAGGTTCGGCGAACAGTTCGTACGGCAGCCAGTACTGGCTGTCGTACTCTCACTGGCCATTGTTGCGCTGGGAATCTATGGTGGTCGTCTTTTACCTATCGAGCAATTTCCGCATACGGTCAGCGGGACTGTGACGGTGACCACTGCGTACTACGGCGCCGACCCTGCAACGGTCGCCGGATTTATTACAACGCCGCTCGAAGGTCGCATCAGTCGCGCAAGCGGGATCGACTACGTCACCTCCACGTCGGAACCGGGTCTGTCCACGATCGTCGCTGTGCTCAGGCTAGGTTATGATCCTGCTCGCGCGTTGGCTGAGATTCAGGCAAATGTGACCGCCGCGACCGCTGAGTTTCCACCCGGAGTACAAGCCTCTTCGATCTCGCTTAGTGCTGGTAGTGGGATTATGAACCTGGGGGTCAGCAGTGCCACCCTCTCATCTGGACAGATCAGCGACTATGTCCAGCGTGTCGTCACGCCGCGGCTTCAGGCGGTACACGGGGTGCAGGCAGTAGAAGTCCAAGGCGCACCGCGACTCGTTATGCGAGTATGGCTAGATCCCGAACGAATTGCCGCAGTTGGCATGTCGCCCGAGGACGTACAGGCAGCGCTTGCCGCTAATAATTTTGTGTCGGGTGCTGGACAAACTCAAGGTGGTGCCACGCGTGTTGATCTCGGACTGACATCGGTTTTGCAGACGCCTGAGCAATTTGGCGCGCTCGTTATCCGGGAAAGAGAGGGGCGCATTATTCAACTGCGGGACGTCGCCCGTGTAGAATTGGGGCGATCGCCGGAGTCGCTGAGCGTCATCGCCGATGGTCGTCCTGGGGTGTTCATCCGTATCCGCGCTAACGCAGAAGCCAACGTACTGGACGTAACCCGGGCCCTGTCCGCTCAAGTCGATGCTTTGCGGTCGCGTATGCCCCCGGGTCTCCAAATTGAAATTTTGAATGACAATGGTCACTTCATCCGCCTGTCTATCGAGGAGGTTGTTCGGACACTGTTCGAGGCACTTGTAATTGTCTCGCTGGTGGTTTTCCTTTTTCTCGGCTCGACTCGATCAATGATTGTGCCGCTTGTGACGATCCCAATATCGCTCATTGGAACGCTCGGCCTCATGACCGTCATGGGATTCTCGATCAACCTGCTGACGCTCCTCGCAATGGTTTTATCGATAGGCCTCGTTGTAGACGATGCAATTATCGTCGTGGAGAATGTCAACAGCCGCATCGCAACTGGGGTGAGTCCAGTCGATGCAGCAGTGGCGGCAGTGTCGGAGCTCGTCCAGCCGATTATCGCAATGACCATCGTGCTAATCGCGGCCTATCTACCGCTAGGGCTTCAAAAGGGATTGACGGGCGCATTGTTTACGCAGTTCGCCTTTACGTTGGCGGCGGCGGTAACAATGTCAGCGATCGTCGCCCTCACCTTGTCGCCGATGATGTCTGCCTATCTACTTCGCCATCGGCCGGCCGACGAGCAGCCCAACAGCATGCTCGGGCGGCTTGAAGCCGCAGTCGAGACAATTTTTGCATACGCCAAAATCCGCTATGTCAGCTGGCTTGACGCCTGCCTTTCTGCACGCCCCATCATGCTCGCGCTGACCGCTATCGTGCTGATTAGCGTCTTCTTCTTTTATACTGGGTCGAAGCACGAATTATCGCCACGAGAGGATCGTGGCGTGCTGCTCGTCAGTGGAACAGCGAGCCCAAACAGTACGACCGATGCGTTGCAACAATATGACGCGCAAATCCTCGACGTGTATCGCAACGCGCCAAGCATGAGGCACTTTTGGCATGTGGTTGATGCGCCGTATGTCGACGGCGGGGTCATATTGGCGGACTGGAAAGATCGTTTGCAGACATCGAACCAGGTGGAAGCGAAAATCCGCAATCAGTTGTCCGACGTGCCTGGTTTGGACCTAGCGGTCTACCAGCCGCCCTATTTACCAGGAGCGCAAGGCATGCCCGTGGGCTTCGTACTGCAGAGCGCGGGTGACTTCGACAAGCTCAGTGCACTATCCGAACGCTTCCTTGCGCGGGTTAAATCAAGCGGGCTTTTCGCCTATGCCGAAAGCGATCTCAACATCGACCAGCCGCAATCGACGATTGTTGTGGATCGTGCCAAAATGGCAGCACTCGGAATTACGATGGACAATGTTGCAACGTCGCTGAATGCGATTGTTGGAGGCGGCTTCGTCGGCTTCTTCCTGAATGATGAGCGCTCGTACCGCGTCGAACCCCTTGCGGACCGGCGCTTCCGCCTCAACCCCGATCAAGTTCTCGATTATCCGATCGCGACCGTCAAAGGCACTTCTATACCGCTACGTTCGATCGCACACCTGTCGGAAAGCGTCGTGCCCCGCTCGATTTCACACTTCCAGCAGCTTAACGCTGCTACGATCAATGCCATTCCCGCATCCGGTGTCTCGCAGTCGGAAGCTGCCGCTTATCTGTCAAATCTTGCCTCTTTGATGCTTCCGTCTGGCTATTCAACGGATGCGGTCGGTCCGTTGCGGCAGTATCTCGCCGAAACCGGTGGGGTTGGGCAAACCATCGGGCTGGCCCTTCTCATTACCTATCTCGCGCTCGCCGCCCTGTTCCGCAGCTTCATCGACCCCTTAATCATTCTTATCACAGCGCCGCTTGCGCTCTCTGGTGCGCTCCTTTTTATCTATTTTGGCATCGGTGGGTTAAGCATCAACTTGTTCACCGAAGTTGGCCTGGTGACGCTGATGGGACTAATCAGCAAGCATGGCATCCTAATCGTGGAAGTCGCAAACGCGCGGCTGGGCGAGGGCTATACTCGACGTGCCGCAGTTGAATTTGCCTGTGCAGAGCGGTTGCGACCTATTCTAATGACGACTGCCGCGATGGTGATTGGCGTCATACCGCTCGTCAGTGCCACTGGCGCCGGCGCGGCTTCAAGATTTGCAATGGGTACGGTGATCGTCGCCGGTTTATCGCTCGGAACGCTTTTCACGCTTTTCGTGCTACCGGTCGTTTACAGCATCGCTGGGAGACAACACGCTGCGCGCCAAGCTCCCGATATAGTGGACCGTGGAGATTTCGAGTCGTCGCCGCATTCCCGCTAGTTGTTAACTAGCGGGCGGTTGCCGGTCCAACGCAATCAATAGCATGTTTCGTCGGGCAACAGCGGTTGCCATCCCGGATAATTATATTTATGCGCCGATTTTAAATTTTGTTTTGTTGAAGATTAATTGCGTGATTAGCTTGCTCCAGCCCACCGGGCTCAATCAAAAAAGTTCAAACTTCTGCCAAGTTTGGCTCCCCCGGACTAGCGCTCAACAGTTCGCCGATTGCCGCTACGGAGGCGCCCCTTTCGTGGAACCGCTCCAGCCACGATTTCATCGTCGCCCTGCTTTCTAGCGGCAACGTAGCGGCCACCTGCTGGAACGCGATTAAGTCCGGGGGAGCTGTGGCTATAATCGCGTCGATTTCCTCCGGGTCTAGCAATGCCTCCTGCCGAATGAAGGCCGTCATGGAGCCTGGTCGCGCGCGGGTGGAACGGCGCCAAAGCCCTTCGACGTTGCGGAGGCGCGGCGCGGCTCGCGCCTCGATCAATACGATAACGCGCAGTTCGTGGCGAGGGAGCGCCCTCACCTCGTCCACCTGCATCGCGGTGCAGAAAAAGCAGGAGCTTTTCGGAAAGGGCGGCAACCCGGCATCCGCAATGCACCGGTCGCAGGCGTCACGGTCCCAACGCCATTCGCGTAGCGGATATTGGTAGTCATAGAGATCGGATACGTGCCCCTCGCGGTGCGCATAGCGCTGATTGTCGCGCCGGGAACAGTCATAGCCGATCAGCCGCACGACCTTGCGCCCGTTGCTCCATGCGTGCTGAGCTGGCGGCCACGCCTTCACCCATTTGTCCTGCGGCGATATCTTGTGGCGCGCCGAGCAGGAATGGAGTCCGAACGCGATCGAGGGCAGCGTGCCATTCGTCAGGCAGGCTTCGAGGAGGTCGTTATAGGGGGGCCAGTGCTTGCAGCGCGTCACACGGTATTGGACGACCTCGTTGGGGACGCCATGCGCATCCATCCAGTCCCGGAACAGCGGGATAAGCGGTCGGGTCCGCGGTTGCTCGGGCATGTGGGCCAGCAGGACCATGTCGGGTGGTTGACCGCGCTTCACCAACTCGATGATCATCGCAGTCGAGTTTGCCCCCGCCCCCCAGGCCGCTACCACCGGCAAGCGAGTGCGGTGGACACTCATGCGATCATCGCCAGCGTTCGGTCCGGACGCGGCGGCTGGCGGTCGGTGACACGATAGGGCTGCACCGGGTTTCGCGTCTCGATAACATAATGCAGACGCCCAGTCGCCCGGCGTAACCGAAGGGCTACGGCATATGCGTGGTCGAACGAGGCAAGTTTTGCGCGGAGTGGAGAAATTGGTATCACAATGCTCTCCATGACAAATGGATCACGGGTCGACCGAGACGGATGTGCCGTCCTTCGGACAGAACACCGGCAGCTTCTCGGCGGTTTTGGTGTCGTGCCGCCGCTCGAGAGGACGAGGACGGTACGCCTGCCGAGATACTCCGGCGGCCAGTTTTGCGGACGAACTTCACCGGCGGCCCCTCGGAAATCAGGGTGCGTTCGCGACTGGATGCGGTCGAGTTTCTCGACGAAGGGGATGGCCGCGTTATACGTGACGACAAGGGGGGCACCCTCATGGCTTCGGGCA
The DNA here is from genome assembly GCF_040544655.1 of Sphingomonas sp. 1185. Taxonomy (NCBI): domain Bacteria; kingdom Pseudomonadati; phylum Pseudomonadota; class Alphaproteobacteria; order Sphingomonadales; family Sphingomonadaceae; genus Sphingomonas; species Sphingomonas sp. 1185. The sequence continues at coordinate 267,164 of NZ_JBEPKL010000002.1, read as the reverse complement.
TCAACCGCGGTGCGTGTCGATCGCGCTCCATCCAGGTTCTTCTCCCGGGAACCGGATTGCTGGAAGGGGCGCGAGGCCACACACAGGCCGCGAGTACGGAGTGCGGATCGGTGCTTCACCAGCCGGGCTGCTCCTGATCGAGAATGAGGCGAACGATGGCCAGTTCGTCCGCCGGATCGTTCGCGCGATCACGGACCAGATCGAGCGCGACAGGATCGGCAAGTACGGCCTGACTCAGGTCCCGGTGATAACCGTCGACATCATAGCCGTTACAAGACAGTTCGCAGGCGAGGTGCAATACTGCATGAAGTTCCTTCACGCGCAACGTGGCGCGACGTCGGCGACCGGCATCGTCGTCCCAGGTTGAGCGACTGGCGATCCGCAAGGGCAGCGACCACCGCCAGCGATCATCGGGGTCTGGCAGAACCGAGCCCACAGCGGCCCAGCCGGCGTCGGACAGCGCGTCCCCCGGAATGAGCGCGATCGGGTCATGTGACCATTCGAGTTCCTCAAGGTAGAGGATACGGGCGGCGACACGATCCATGCGCGCGAGCGCATCGGGGTACGTCGCGCGCAGACCTTGCCCGAGTTCGAACGGCGTCAGCGATACGAGGAGAGTTCGATCAGCCGGATCCGGGACGAGACGCGGTGCGTACAGCGTTGCCAGATCCACCGATTGGGTTGGGGTCCCCGCCGCAAGGAGGATCGGAAAAAGTACCCTCCAGAGCGCTTCGGGCCAGCCGTCAAGCGGGATGGTGTGGCGCAACGTTCCGCTGTCGTCGGCATCGATGGTGTTGATCCATGTTCCGCTGCGGATCGCCGGCAGCGTGTCCGGATCGAAGGCGACGGCGCCCAGTATCGAAAGTTCGATGCTGCTGAGCGCGACGTGGATCGCACCGGCGCCGCAGGCTGCGGCGCGCCTCATATAGCCAGCTCCGCGGATGGTGCTACGAGCGGAACTTCGAGGGGAACGACATACCGGTCGCAACTATTGCAGAAGACCGGATCGTACGTGTCACCGAGCTTCCATGCCTGCGTTGTTTCGTCCCAAGTGGTCCAGGCATCCCTGACGACATCCCCTCCCCCACAGTCACGACAGCGAATGGCGATCCTGTTCGGCTGTCCGGACTGCCCCTCTTCCGGGTAGACGGATAAAGAGCGGCATGGGATCTCTTCGCGATCCAGCGACAGCCAACTCGCGCCCTCTTCCAGCGCTTGGCCGAGGAGCCTCCAAAGAACGGGCGGAATGGTTTCGGGCCGGCGGGAATGGTCTTCGACGACCCCGACATGGATCATATAGCCATCGTGATGGAGTACAATTGTCAGGTCCGTTCGATTGAGGATCGAGTACCCCGCCCGACTGTCGTCAATGAGATCTTCGATAACGTTTCGCTCTTCGGCAGGTAGATGCAGCATCGAGCAGACGCAGGTATGGAAGCGGCGCATGAGGGTCTCCGAATTGTTGCGTCAGGGATGATGGCGAGGAAGGCTGGCCGGCGGTCGGCCGATCGGATGCCGGCTTGCACCCCGGGGTGATGGCGTCCGATCTGCGGTTCCGGACCCGGCCAGCGTGCGTTTCACGACTCGCGTGACAAACGGGCGCGAAGGTTTTCCCTGTCAGGCGGCGATCGCGGTTGGCGGCACAACATCGATCCGCGCGTCACGATAGCCATGGGCGGCCTGCCAACGCAGGGCTGTATCGCGGTCCGGGGCAACGTGCTGCAGCTCGTCCCGTCCCATCAGGCTGGTAATCACCAGCGCTTCGCCTGGTTGTGGCACCGACACAATCTCGAAGCGTAGCGGGGTGTTAGCGCCGAACACACGATGCATCCGCATCACGATCGTGCCAGCCTCGCCGAAATCACCTACGTGGATCGTAAAGCTCCTGAGCATGATCGATGCGGGCTCAACGTCGCGTCCGACGAGGCGCCCTGTGCCGTTACGATGTTCCCAGTCGCTTATCTTACGAACGTGCCGAGCCGGCGGTCTGGGCGTGCCATCGCTCCAACGGACCAGTGCACCAAGCGGTGCTTCAGCAAGAAACTCAGCGGCGGATTGGAACATGAAAATTCTCCTGACCGGACCATCCGGTCAGTCCGCCTCCATCCTCTCCCCTTCCGCCAACTGATGGCCGTTACGACATGTCGATCCACGGGTTCTCCGCTCGAAAGCAGGCCGGATCGCAATGGACGATGGCAAAGCCGCCATGGTGGAAGCGTTCGCCATCGATCGCGACCGGCCGGACACCGAGGCGACGGCAGGGCATGTTCCGGCGGTCGCGGAAACCGCATGGTATCGCCAAGGTCGGAAGCGATGCTGGATCGATATCACTCGGCGTGTGGCGCTCTCGGTCGAGACCACTGAACAGATCCAGGGTGCGATCGCTGGTCATCGCTGGACCTCAAGCGGCGATCGCGAGACGGGTCGCCGCCCCGAACGCGCGTAACGCCCGCGCCATCTCGATCCGCATCCGCGCCTTGTTCGAGATCACGATCTCCGGCGCGAGGGCGATGCCAGCGGCGGTGACATACCCGACTGCCGGCACGCCGGGGGCGATCTCGATCAGGATGCGATGCCCGCGCGGTTCCACCTTGCCACCATAGCGCGCGGTGAACTCGCCGAGCCGGCCGGTAAGCCCCTGGATCACCTTGCTCCAGCGGATGTGCCCTGCCCCGACATTCTCGCCGGCATTACACCCGCGTGCCAGCCAGGTCCGACAATGCGCGCGTTGCTGAAGGGGGGTGTTGCGAGTGCGTTCCATGATGCGGCAGAGAGGCAGGATCGCGGCATGCGCGTCGATGATCCACAGGTAATCGCTCTCTGCGGCGACGAGGATATCGTCGATCTCGATGTCCTTCAGCAGGGTGGCGAGCTGCTGTCGCACGCGTTGCGAGCGGGAGAGTGCCTCGGCGGTTTCCGGTCTCATCGCTTCTGACCACGGCGCCAGCCGCGCATGACCATCGATAAAGCCATGGGCCGCGGAGAGGATGATGATATGCGCCTGCGAGGTGCCTGGTGTCCGTCGGATCTCTTCGGCAAGCGGATGGTCGAGGAACTCTATCGCCGGGGCCGAACGGTTGAGGTCATGGGTTCTCCCTGCGGCGAGGATGACGAGACGCCTGTTCCAGGCAACAGCGCGATGCGCGTCGCTCGGTTTGGGCCAGTCGCTTGGCAAGGGACGGGCGCGGGCGCGACAATGTGGCGTCGCCGCAGGGGTGCCGGGCGTTGCAGTGAGCCTTCGCCGTGCCGTGTCGAAGATGTCGTCGCGGCGCCCACCACCATCAGTGAAGCCCTGGTCATAGGCTTCGGTGGTTCCCGAGGGCACGACACCGCGGAGGTTGGGACCTGGCGGGTGGAAATCCCAACCGTGCTTCGCCGCAGACCAGCCCGCAGCATAAGCGACCGACATCAGCCAGCGGTAGCCATAGCGATCGCGGCCGGTCAGAATAGCGGCATCCTGCGGCGATGCCTTGCCAAGGCGGACCTGGCGCTCGATGAAGCGATAATTGGCCAATTCCTGTTCACGCTCGGATTCCAGGCGGATTTGCTCGTTGACAGGACGCATGGCGTCGACCCGCGCGCGTGAGCGCGCCTGCCGGTCCGCGAGCGGGGCTGAAGGCGGCAGGTCGGGGTAATCGCGCCACGCTGCCGCAATCAACGCCGCATGTTCAGCCTTGCGACCATGAGCGATCCAGCAATCTGCGTCGGCAGGATCGAAGTGGCTGTTGGGAATAGACATCGTTCGTCAGGCAGCAAGCGGCAGTGGCGCGAGCGAGTTGTCTGTCCTCTCGCCCTGATGCCGATCATCGCGGATCCGCGCGATCTCGTGAGCACAGTGGTGTTTGAGCGTGGCGTCGTCTGTCGACACAGCGCAGGCAATTCGCCCGAGATGGCGAGCGAGGAGGATGACGGCGGGATCGTTCTCGGGATCGTGGCCGGCCGCGCGGCAGTCTTCGATCGCGGCGGCGAGGGCATGCGCGCCGGCGGTGACGATCCTCAGCGCGCTCGGATCGAGCGCCTGTTGATGACGGTAGAGCGTATCGAGAGGCATGGACGGTCTCCCTGAGCGAGTCTCTCCCATCCCCCCTTTTCCGCTCCGATGATCGCACTGTGCGATGCTTGACGCCGCGCTTCGATCGTCCGGCGGGAATGTCGAGCTTGGTGCCGACACGATCGCGCGGGCGATATGGCCGGCATAGACAGCGACTGCGGCCCAATAGGCGGCCATCGGCGGTTTGCGGGTATGCCAGCTTTTCTCCGCGCGGTGCCTGGCGTCCGCTCGCAGTTCGAGCAGAAGTTGCCGCAGGAGGTAGCGTGTCGAGCGATCAAGGCGCTGGAGCACGACCATCGCCGGCAACCCCAATACGGGATTACGCACAACCGCCTTGTTCGATCGCCGGATCATACGGCTGCTCGCGCAGTGTGCAGCTGACCGTTCGGCGTTGAGAGGGATCGTATCTCGACCGATACATAACCAATATCCGGCAGACACGGCCGATAGCGTCGCTTGGCCGGCATTTTACTCGTTGCCTTCGGAAAGGCCGCGCCACCCTTGAAGTTTCTCTGCGCTGCCATAGCAGCCGGGCGGCGCGTAGCCGGTCAGATACTCGACATAGAGCGGCAGAGCCGCCCGGTTTTCTTCGTCGGCACCCTCGATGGCGCCAATCAGGTCGTTCGAGAGCAGGCAACGGTAGAAGGTGCTGAGCGAAGCGCCATAGCCCCGCTCGATGTACCGCCGAATGCGTTCGCGACCGCCTTCCGGAGGCATGTTCAGCTTCTCGATCCACAATGGGGTCATCATAGATCTCCGTTTCCGAAGTGGGTTGCAGGATGGTTTGGCATTGGTAAGCCGATGAAGGCCCTCGTCGGCGCGCCGAACGGTGCGCAGGGCCGGCAGTCCACGGCTCTTCACCCTTCACCAGTCATGGACGTCGAGGCCATCCACGACGCTGGCGTCGCAATCGAACAGGATCTGGTCGAAGCCCCGCGCTCGGCCGAAGCGCATCGCAGCAAGCAGATCGTCGGGAATCTGTTCGGTGGGCACGTCGGGCTCGCGGGTTGCAACGAACCAGCCATAAAAGGTGCTGGCGACCGATATCGGTGCGGGCGGCGGCGGTCCTACGGACAGGCTCTCGAGCCATTCCGATGTCTCATGGGAGATATGGGTGGTGGACAGGACGCAGTAACGGCCTTGTTCCAAATCGCCGTCCTCGGCTGGCGTCGAAGTCCGACCATCGAGAAATGCGGTGAAACCGGCAGCGTCGTTCCGCTGGACGATGAAATCGAGCAGTTGGGCAATCTGCTCGCTTGCAGCCCATCCTCGGTTTGCTGCTATCATGTGAAATCTGTCAGTGATGGTCACAGGCACTCCTCCTGCCGGGCGGGCCGCTTCCGCCGCTGCGATGGGAATCATCGTCATGCCGATCGGGTGAGCAGCGGCAGTGCGGTGACGTCCCCTGCAACCGCCGTGCGATCGAGCACCGGATAAGGCTGGGCGGGGATCCGGGCCGCGGCGTAACGCGCCGCGCGCGTCAGCGGAAAGACATAGGCATGGCAGCCGGGATGGCGCTGTCGGCGCAGGAAGCCGCTGCGCTCGAGCCGGCTCAACCACGCCCGCGGTTCCTCGCCAACCAACCGCGGCGGCGCTTCGACGGCGAGCAGATCGTCCGTCGCGTAACGCTGACCGCATTCGGCGTTGCGGATCTTCGACAGCGCCCGGGAGGAGATCGGACGTCCGTCCGGAAGGATCAGGTCCGTGCGCCGACTGGAGCGTCCGAGATAGCGAGCAGCCATGACCGCATAGAGGCCGCCGACATGGCCGGGCAGGAAGACATGACCTTGCGCATCCGTCCGACGCACCGGGTCGGCATAGGAGATGACGGACAGGATCTCGGGCTTCTCACGGCGCAGCAGGCGGAAGGCGCGCGCAACCAGGAAGCTCTCGGCATTGCCGCCCTGGCTGTCGAGCACGACCAGGCGTCCAAGATCGCAGGCCGCGCGCGGATCGCGCAGGCCGGCATTTTTCGCCACGCTCGCGTCGTTCACCGGATGCGAGAACACGCAGACTCCGACAAGCTCCGACCTGCCCCCCGCGCCACCGGCGAACAGTCCGACCGACAAACGGGTGACAGGCATCGAGGCGGCATAATGGTGTGCGCGCACGAACGGGGCCGCGACCTTCCGCGTCTCGATCACGTCCACCGCCAGGCGCCTGGGATCGATCTCGCTCGCGGCCGGAACCCAGCGGCTCCGCCGGTCGCGCCAGCGCTGAGAACGCGTGGTGTGCATGACGATCTCCCTTTCCGATCGCCAATCCCTCGCCCCCTCCCCTCACCCTTGAGGTTCGCGCTCGCGTGGCAACGGGATCGGAACGGTTTGCCCGGTGCCGAGGTTGAAGAAGGCTCCGGCATGTCCGATCGATCCTCGGCCCAGAAGGTCGAACAGCAGCGCGAGCGCATGGGCAGCGAGGACGCGGTTCACGAACAGCGACTGGCGCTCGAGTGCTTCGGCGATCGAGCAGGATGGCGCATCGTCATCCGGCAGTTGGTCATCGGCGAGTTCAGGGAAGATTTCGAGCACGGTGGGCAACCGCAGTCGTCCGGATTTATCCGCCGATCCGGGGCAGCCGATCAGGAATTGCCCGTCCACCGCGCGATTGCCAAGGTCCATCCAATAGGTCGGTTTGCGTGCGGCATCCTCGATCGCGGCGCCAAGTGACCGGCGAGCCGACGCGGTGTCGACGCAACTGATGACGATGTCGAAAGGCTGGAGGTCGACGGCTTGCGGCGCCCGGCCATGGATCGCCGTCCACCTAAGACCGTGGGCGATGTTGATCCGCTCGGTGAGTACGCGCGCTTTCGCGTCGCCGATATCGCAAGCATAGAAGGGTTGGCGCCCGAGATTGGCTTCGCTGACGATGTCATCGTCGACCGTGGTGACGTGCAGCGATCGCGACGAGATCGCACGCAAGCCGCTATTGAGCGAAGCCAGTCCCATGAGCATCTGGGCACCGTTTCCCCCACAGCCAACGAGCAGGATCCTGATCGTTCGCTGGTCGAAGCCTGCTGGAAGATAATGGCGTACCTGGACATCAATCGCCATGATCCGTCTCCGCAAAGGGGCTGCGCGGCAGGGTGATGAACATGCCGGCGGCGCAAAGTCGTGCCGTCATATCGGGACCGGCGGGGTCATCGAGGCGACCGATTACGATCGCGACCTTGGTCGCGTGCGCATCATCGGCGTCGTCGGTAGGGCTGAAATAGGATCGCAATCGCCCATGGCTGTGGACGTCGCAGACGACATGCCAACCGGGTGGAGGGACCGGTGTCTGGTATACGAGGCGCGACGGGCTGGCCTCGATGACAGTTGGAAATTCGACGCAGAAGGTGCGTCTGTCCTCGTTCCAGAGGATGAACGCCGCCGCCTCGTCAGGCAGGCTGGCACGGAAGCGTTCGCGGATCGCATCAAGATGTACACGCGGGATCAGACCGCACCGCAGCTCGGCCCTGGTCGCGCCTATGCTGCCATACGGGAGATAGGCGGGAATCGGTGGCGTGACCGGCAGGTCGAGGATTAGCCAGGGTCGACGCAGGATCAGCATCACGCCATCGTTGCCGATCACGAAACCATGGCCGACCCGAGTGGCCCGTAGCGTATCGATGGCAGGGGATCGGCCGATTGCGGGCACCGGATAGCACGGTACGGCAGCAAGGATTGAAACCGCTGTAGGATCGTCGGCAAGCTGGGTCATTTGCCACCCCGGGCGATAATCCGGGCCAACGTCATCGGCTCGGCTGCAGCCTGAGCCCCGCGCGTTCGCGCGCGCGCGTTCGCTCTCACGACGAAAGGCTTGAGCCGCCGGACGGGGAAGCGCTTCGCCTCGCGGGCGGCGAGATCATCCCAAAGCCGGATTAGGCCCCCTTTGCCCGTCACTGTCAGATCCTGGCCCGGATTGGTATGTGTCGACCAGGAATCGAAGACCGCGCGCTCAAACGCCGGGATCGATGCGACCTCGAGACTTGCCGGTCGGGGGACGGTGCCCCAGCAAAGCTGGCCGTCCGAAAAGACGTTCAGGATCGGAGAATGGCGCAGCAGCGTTTCCGCAATCGGCCGCTCGTTTACCGGCAGCGCAAAGACACCCAGGCGGGACCGGGTCGCGACGAAAAGATGGGCCGGATAGGGCACCGGAACTATCGTTCTCTCGGCAAGCCGGTGCAGGTCTGGCGGTGGATTTGATAGCGCGAAGAAGCCGGGACGAACCTGCTCGGGCGTCCACCAGGCGAGCATTTCGGAGTGCGCCACGAGCACGTTCTCTGGCAGAAGTTCGGGTCTGGTGGCGCGGCCAAGCACCTCGCCCCAATGCCGCAGATGCGCCCGTGACAGCGGCACACCCGCCGCGATCGTCGGCCGATCCTCGTCGTCGAGTTCGATCAAATGAATACTGGCAAAGGCGGATGCTTTTTGCAGAGCACCGCCTGACCGATAGAGCAGGATGGCGTGGCTCAGGGTGAGGCTGCCGCCCGGTGCAACGAAGCTGGTGCGATTATCGTTCATGGCGAACCTCATGATTGAGCGGGATTGAAGGCGATGAGATCCTGGACCGCGCAGAGGAAGCGCGCACCGAGTCCGAACGAGGCGAACCAGCCGTCGATTCTTGACGCGTCGGGGAGCGGACACAGGCCGGCAACGTCGGCGAACCCGACTTCCATTCCGTGACGGGCGATATCGTCGAGTTCACCCGCGAATTGCGCGAAGGGCACGAGTGTCAGCGGCGGTAGGTGGTAGTGTTCCTCCATCTCGGGCATGTAGTCGTACAGGATGTCGTGTTCGACGTGCCAGGCGTCGCTGCCTGGTGGAACACCGACAAGAGCGTCGTGAGCCTCGCGCACGCGATCCAGGCGTTCGTGCAAGGAGCGGGGCAGTAGGGCGTCCACGACCGCATTGTCTGCGATCATCCATGGCGGGCGGCTGGCATGCAGGGTGGAAGGGAGTGTCTGACCGTCGAGTTCGTGCTCGCTTACACCGTGAAGATCGATCAGGGCGTCGCGCGCCGCATCGTCCTCCGTCTCGCCTTCCCAGTTGATGGCGGCGTATTCGTCGAACAGGTCCTGGTACCCAAAAACAGGGAGGACCCGTCCCAGCATCCGCTTGAGCGCCGAATAGGCCGTCGCGCGCCAGGGAATCGGAGCGTCGCCGTCTTCGATCCAGCCGAGATCGATCTGGCCGAGACCTTCGCAGATGATGGCCAATGCGGTATTTTTACCTGCCTCGTCGCCCCGAACCGAAACCCGTAGGCCAGCGAGCGCGACGGGCTCCAGAATGTCCGACACCTTTGTGCCGAAGGCCCGCTCGATATGTCGCCGGGCCTGCGGACGGGTATATTCGGCCCTGCTCGTGTATTGTTCGGCAACCCAGGCGCCGATCAGTCTATGTTGAGGCGAAAGCGGGGCGTCGAAGACGACAGGAATATCATCGGACAACCGGACCGCGCGGCCAGCGAGTTCAGCCAAGCGGGGCGAGCGGCAATCCGGGCGGGGGCCGAAGTGGTTCAAGGCGGTCGTAACTTTCGGTCGCCTGCGGACCGGCAAGGATTGCCGCGTGAAGATGGGCGGCCTGAGCGCCGCAAGTGGGGTAGGAGAGACCGGAAGAGTCGCTTTCATCGCTTACGAGCCAGTCAATGAGGGATTTGCGCGGAGCAGCGGGGATGGCTGATGGCTTCGGGCTGGCCATCGCCTCAGCCCTTGGTGCCGACCGCACGACGGTATTCAATGACGTGCGCATCGCCGGATACGCCGGCATCGAACATCTCGGCGTTGAGGATCGCAGGATACAGCGTTGCATGATAGGCCCGCAGGGAGGCCTGGTCGTCGGCGAGATGCGGCGGGACCGGCAGGTCGATACCGTCATAGCGATACCGGCGGGTCAGGTGGAGGATCTGCATGGCGGTTGTTCCTCGGCTATGATGTGGCGAAGAGGAAAGATGGCGCTCACCAGAGGCTGGCAGGCTCCTCCGGGCGAGCGTCAGCTGGCGGAATCGCCGGAGCTGGTGTTTTGAGCGGGGCGCTGACGGGTGGCTTAGGCACTGCAGCGGTTTTCGCCTTCGCGGTTTCCGCGGCGGCGGCTCGGGCGGTTTCGGCTGCCTGGCGCTGCTCAGCGATCTGATCGGCGAGTGTACGACGGACGACGATCAATTGGCCCAGCGCACCAGTCGGCCCCCTGGCGAGTTCGGCGTCGATTTCCGCAGCGGTGCCGGAGAGGGAGATCGGCCGCGTCTCGGATGGTTCAGGCTTGTGGGCTGCCCCCTCGGGCTTTCGTGGGATGATGGTCAGTGTGACGGTGTCGTCCGGGCCGGCGACCAAGTCGAAGCCGAGCGAGTAACGGGCAAGCAGCGGGAGCAGGCTGGCGATCAGCATCGGGGTCAGTCCTCAGTTTGGCGAATAGCAACGACGGTCAGGCGGCGAGCTTCGTCGCCCGATCGCCGGCGTCGTTGCTGGTGGCGGAGGGAGGCGGACCATATTGGCCGTCGAGCGTCATCGCGCCGGGAAGGCGCCCGGCCCAATCGAAGCCGATCCGGTGGAGCATGCCGTTGATCAGGTCGGATTTCTTCGACGCCAGCAATTTCGCGAACGCCTTCTCGCCGATATGAGTGATCAGGCCGCATTCGCGGGCGATGTAGTTGAGCTCGTCCTTGGCGTAGGTTTGCAGAAATGCATGATCGACCTGCCAGCTGTCGCGCAGATCGACGCCGAAGGCCTGGGCCAGGCTGGCCACCTGGGCAAAATCCTGTACGTCCCGGGCATAGGCCGCACCGATCGCTGACAAGACGGTTGCGCTCTGGACATCCGGCAGCGTTCGGATCGTCTCGATCCTGGCGGCAAAGTCGAGGGCCAGGAAGCCGCTGCCGACCAGCAGATCGGCTCTGGCCTTCAGCGTTTCCGGCCTGATCTGCGAGAGCGTGCCCGACATTGCCGCGACGAGGATCACTGCGCGGGCATAAGTGGGATTGCCGGCGAGCGTGCGAGCGAGCGCGGTCCGCCAGGTCGCCTCGCGCAGGTCCTTGGTGCGGCGTGCGATCGACGTGGCGGTGACGCCTGGCTTGTGTGTTGCCGAGGGACCGCTGGTCGAACTGCGTGGAGTCGAAGCGGAACGCGACGGGGACACGACGGCACCGCCATCTGGCACGGTGGCGCGCTCGGCTTCATCATCGTCACCAACGCTGGTTTCGTCGTCGGCGTCATCGACCTCGCCCTCGCCGACATGGTCGGCATCGTCCTTCGCGGTGAGAGCCACCTTCCGGGCAGTCCTTTCAGCCTGTTCCTCCTGCTCGAAGCGGATCGCCTCCGCGGTTTGGGTCTTGAGTTGGAAACAGTCGGCGTTGGTGCAGTGCCCGTCATCGACATGGGTTTCGAACAGGGTGCGCTGCGAGGCCGAGTTGAACGGACAGGTGGTGCATTCGCTTCTGTCGAAGATGGCGGCCGACAGATCCTGGGTCACGCGCATCAACAGGTCGCGCGTCTTCGCAACGTCGAGCGCCGCCTTCAGGATCGTGTCCAGCGCTGCATCCTGTTTGTCGGCTGGAACGACGGCGAGCAGCTCGGCATGACCGACCTTGATCCGGCGTTCGTCGAGCGCGCATTTGACTGTCTCGGAAAGTTTGGCCAGCGCGAGGCGGCGATCGAGTTTGGCCCGCGACCAGCCGAGCCGACGGGCTGCCTCTGCTCGATCGCCGCCGCAGGCCGCCAGACGACGAGCAGCAGCATCTGCTTGCTCGGTCTCGGAGGCATCATCGCGCGCGTCGTTCTCATCGATCGCGGCTTCAAGCGCCTCATCGTCGGTCATCTCGCGTATCGTGACAGGCACATCCCCGTCGCAACCGTAGACCTCCAGCCCGGCGCGATAGCGTCGCTCACCGCAGACGATCTCGAACAGGTCGCCGGCGATCGGCCGGACGACAATCGGCTGGAGGATGCCGCGCAGCCGGATCGATGCGACCAGTTCGATATGTTTCTGACGATCGAAGTATCGGCGGGGGTTTCTCCCCTTGACGATCCTGGAAAGCGGCAGCGTGTCGCGGACTTGGGCTGGTAAGGAGCTCAAGGCGGTTTCTCCTGGCAGAACGTGGATTGCCGACTGCGGCATGCGCGGGAGGTCATCACGCGCGGTCATGCCGACGCCCGGCAAGGTCGTTTGACCAGGCCGGGTGTCGGTGGGGCGGCAAGCGGTCAGGAAGGGTCAGCGTGCCTGTTCGAGCAGCTTCGTCGCTTTGGCCTCGAGTTCAAGACGGCTGTCCTGATGCGTCCTGCCGCGGGCCAGCGCAGTGATACCCTGCACAAAGTCGAAGACGGACGCCGGCGGGTGCCCTTCCTCGGCAAGCACCATTTCGATCACCTTAGAGGTTTCCGCCTTCGAGAAGCCGCGCTTGCGCAGAAAATCCGTGCGATCCTCGTCATTGCGCGCGACGATCCGCTCACGAGCGGATCGAATGCCGTCGACAAAGTGGCGTGGCGAGCTGTCGGCGAAGCCTTCAAGTGCCGGCGCCGCCTGGTGCGCGAAACGGGCGGCAGCAAATTTAGAGTGGCGAATGTTGACCTGCTGGAAGTTCTCGGCGCCCCAAATGTTGCGGTTCTGGCACACACCGCGCAGGTAGAAGGTTGCGATGCCGAGCGTCTTGGCACCGACCTCGCTGTTCCAGCAGTAAAAGCCGCGAAAGTAGAGATCAGGGTCGCCGTTCGGTAACCTGCCGGCCTCGATCGGGTGGGTGTCGTCGACGAGGAACAGGAAGACATCCCGGTCCGAAGCATAGAGCGTCGTCGTCTCCCGACTGACATCCACATAGGGGTCGTGGCACATCGTGCGCCAGTCGAGCAGGCCGGGCACCTTCCACCGCGTATCCCCCACACCGTTGCCGGCGATCTTCATGACGGCAGCAACCAGTTCATGATCCCAGATTCGGCCGTAATCGGGACCGGTCACAGCACGCAGTTCGGTACGACCGTCCTCGGTCTGGAGGAGCTTGACCTGCTCGGCACGGTGATGGAGTAGACCGTGTTGCATGTTGATACCGGCCAGCACCGCGGGAAGCTGACGCAGATAGGCAGCGGGAGCGCCGACGAGGCCACAAAGCTGGCCGAAGGACCAGTTCGTGGGCGCAACCGGTCCACCGGAGTCGGGCACCAGCAGGGTCAACTGCTCCCGATTGTTCCCGCGCGCCTCGACGCGGATGCGCGCACTTTCGACGACTTTCGTGGTGGCGCACTCGGCCCGGCCACGAACGCTGGCATACAGATCGATCAGGGAAAGGTAGCGTTCGTCGTCGGGACGGGAGAACCATTCCGAAGCGACACGATCGATGTTGCGACCTTTGGAGATGTCGACGCGGTAGGCGCCGCCGACGGGTCGGTCGTTGACGTGAAGCTCGGTCGCCATGGGATTGCCTCCTGCTGGATTAGGGCACGGACCGAACCCCGATCCGCCCTCTGGCCATCCCCCCTCCTCCCTCATTGCGCCGTCCCGACATCATGAACCACGGCGCGTTGATGGTACATCACGGGGATCGTCCCTGATCGATCGCCGGATATGGGTATTGCAAGGTCTCCAAGGACGACACGTCGATGCGGGCTCCACCGGGCCAATCGACGCGCTCGCCTTCGCTGGCCGAACCCGCGACCGCCCTCGCCGCCCCCTTCCTCGCGCAGGCGCGTCCCGATCGATCGTCCGGCAATGCTGCACGTCGCGACGATACGATCATAGCTTCGGTGATCAGCGATGCAGGCAACCGACCTTCCTTTGGTCAGAGACGCGAGCCGCGCCCTGGCGGCGGCACCGCCAGGCTCGCGGAGCTCCGGCGCATAGAAGTCGGCAAGCCGAACCTCGATCCATCGGTCGGCTCGGCCGGCGGGGCCGACGCACAGGCCATCGCCATCGATCACATGGCGGACGACACCGACGAACCGTGTGCCGGGCCGAGGCAGCGATCCTGTGCAGGGGTCCGCAAGCGCGGGCATCGGCAGCAGGATACAAGCGAGCGCCATCCAGGCAAGATTCGCCCATTGCAGGCGCGAGCTTCCTGCAGGAGTATCGTCTAGGTCGAAGTGCTGGCACGCCATGACATCCTGCTCCCCGAAACAGGTAAACAGCTCAAGCCGCGATTGACTCTGCCGCCCACTGTTCGATCCAGCCGTCGGTAATCTGGTCATAGGCGATCTCGCCGTCGACGATCAGAGCGCGTATATCGCTCCGCGCGTCACATAATGCGCGCTGCCAGGGATCGTTGGATTGTGGCTCCGACGCGGGGAGATCGAGCAGCCCCTGCACCGGCAGTCTTCTTGTGGCTCGGGCATGCTGGCGCGTCGTCCATTGTCTCATATGCCTTGCGACCATCGAGCCGGTCTTCGACCGGCATGTGTCATAGGCTTCCCTGCGTGCGGCGATGCCATAGGCCTGGCTGTCGATGCTGGCGACCCGGCCACCGAAGCCCGCCAGCAGCGACAACGCAGTCCCTTTGACCCCGAAGCCGTGCAGGCGCACGTCGGCGGGCAACAAGCGGTCGAGCCGGTCGATGACCGCAATCAGCCCGTCAACCCCGGTGACGTGGCGCCGGCAAAGGCTGCCCACGCCGATCACCTGTCCTGGTCGTACCAGATGCGCGATCCCCTCCCATGATCGGAGATAGTCGTCGGGAACACGGCCCTGCAGGACTGGCATGAAGGTCGAAGCAAGGCCGGCATCGACTGCCTGAGCGTGGCAAGCGCGGTTGAGCTGGATGGTTCGTGCGACCCGATCGAGTACCTCGGCGCGATTGTGCGCGATTTCGGCCTCGCAGCACAGGTCAAGGCTGGCAAAGCGTCGGAACTTGAACGAGCCGGCCAGCCGGATATAGTCGTCAACAGTCCATGGAATGCCGCGTTCTTTCACGGCCAGTACGAACCCGGCGCTATCGAGATCGACCGATGCAAGACCATGGGTGTTGGCTAGAGTACGCGTCCGCCAGCCGCACCACTCGCGGCACCCATGCCGGCGCTTCCAGCGCGAAAAGGCATTGGCCGAGACGAGGACCGGGACCTGCATGGCCCTAGCCTGGTCGAGTAGCGGCCCCTTCGAGAGGTGGGGCAGACCGACGACGATTTCGATCGTCATGGATCAGCTACGGCGCGGCCTGCCATCCGTATCATAACGGCTGGGGTCGGCGCCGGGGACGTCCCAACCGAACATCGAGCCGACCAGCATCGCTTCGATCTGCGGCGGCGCGGCCTTGAAGACGGCGTTGATGCGCTCAATAGTCATGTCGTCCGGCAAAGGCCAGTGACCGGCATGTCCTCGCTCGATGACGATGGGCTGATGCGTAATGGGCGACAAAACCGCACACATTTCGGGCAATGCCGCATACCCATGGTCATGATGCTCCTGTGCGTCGTTCGGATCGGTCATCATATGCGTTCCTAAAGTAGCCTGACCGGAGCAGACGTCGCTCAAGCGGCTCGCCAGAGGCACCACCGCTCGGCGGCCTGCTGTGGCGTGAGCAAATCTCGGCAGCCGATGCAGAAGCGGTGAAAGGACTCGTCGAGCGCCAGGCCGGGATTGCGAAGAATGGCGATGACGGCGTCCGTGAACGGGTCGTCCCTCTCAACCGCATCCTGTGCCCTGGCCAGAAAGCGGCGTAGCGTAGCCGGTGAGCCGGCGTGCGAGGCGTACCGCAGCAGGATCGCGGTCTGCGTTTTATCGCTCCAGCCGTGATGAAAGGCAGCCTGACGGAAGATCGTCTCAATCATCGAAGGCTCCATCGTGGTAAGCTATTGTGCCGCATCGGGCGAGCCTCGCGTTCAGCCATGTGGGCGAGCAGGGCGCATGGGCATGATCCTGCTCGCGAAGTTCCGAGAGACTGACAACAAGGCCGGCCCGCTCGATTTTTGACTCCACGACCTGCCCTCGCTCCCGTCAGGCGGCATCGCGGGTCCATTCGTAGAGCAGATGGGCATCAGGATTACGGTCCGTTCCCATGGCAATACGGACCATGCGGCCATCACATGCGAAGGCGGAGGCACGGGGATAGCTGAGGTGGCTTCCGCCGATCACCAGATCGACCGAGCGAACCTTCTCGACGGTACGTGCGACACCGATGTTGGGATTCGACCACGGTGCGTGGATCAGCTTCAACGTGTCGCCAGGTTTGATCGTCTTCCGGAACGCCGCCAGCGTCATCTTCTGATCGACGGGATGGGCCATCCCGCGGCGTGCCGCCAGCGTCGTCCAATATGCGCTGCCGATCCGAACCTCGCTGTAGAAGGCACAGGAATGATAATCCTGGTAGAAGTTCGATCTGGTGAAACCGAAACGCTCGATCTGGTCGCGCGCCGTCGTTCGGAACGCGTCGCGTTCGTCTTCGCTGGTGAGGTCGTGCGGATGATCGAGAAGCTCGGCGATAAGCTTACGGCCGCCAACAAAGGCCTCGGTACGCAAAGCGAAACGACTCTCGGGAAAAGATGCGGCAAGATGATGCTCGATCCGTTCATGTAGTCCGGATAACGATTCACCGGGCCGGTGGAGATCGCCCCGGTAATCGAAGTTGCCGCGATCGTCGGTTAGGGTCTTGCTGTAAAGGACGTGCTGATCAGGCGTGACGGGAACGTCGGTCATGACAAAATTCCTTTATGTGAAGGTGGATGGGCAAGCGCCTTCGATCCCGCAGATGCGAGATCGGCGACTTGCAATGGGTTTCGATGTTAGGTGCGCAGGGCCGCCGACAGTGCTTCGCCGGTCGTCCCGCTATCAATGCGATCAGCGGGGATGACACACCAGCCGCCGCCGAACTCGCCGGGCCGCGGCTTCGAGCAGTTCCAGCAATATTCGAAGCCAATCGGCGACTGTGACAGCGTTGACGGGCAACACCGCTGGATCAAACAGGCGACGGCATTGGGGGCGGAATCGGTCATCCCGGACACGTAGACGTCGTTGCGATCGGGGTGCTCGGTCGAGTTCCCTCCGGAGATTTCCGCCCCAAGACACGGGAAGCCCGGATCCGCGAAGAGGCGCCGAAACCCCGCCCAGATGTCATCAGCGGATGGCGGAAAGGCGGCGAGGAACTCCTGGCTCGGTGGATCGGAGTCGAAATCGCCGACGAGATTGTCGGCCGCCAGAAATGCCTCTTCGAGTAGCGCCATTTCAGTGTGCGAACAGGTAAAGGCGAAGCTCGCCTGAATGTGAGTTTCAGCCATGGCTCGGCTCCATGACTGGGGTATCGACGATCACGAGCGGTCCGGGCTCGAAGGCCGCCTCGCCTGCCTGAGCCTCGATCGCTTCCATGCTTCCGAGCTTACGCAGGGCGGCAAGATCGAACACCAGTTCGTCTTCCTCGGTAATGAGATAGCTGACCGGCTGCCCCCATCCCGCAAAGACAACGCGTACCGGACCAAAGCTGCCGGCATATCCGCCAGACGAGCGAACAAAGGCCAAGCCCAACTTCTGGCAAAAGCTTTCCAGTTGATCGAATCTCCCCCACGCGACCTCATGAGCCATAAGCGTCAGCGGCTCGTTGGCGACATGGTCTTCGATCGAAAGCTCTTCGTCGTCATGATCAAGGGACAGACCCTCGTTAGCCACGACTGTCAGTAGATCCTGCAACCTGGATCGCGGCAGGGCGCCACCAATCGTAATCTTGACAAAGACACGGTCGGCCATCGGAATACCTCAGATCAGCAAGTCCCAATTTTAGCTCACTACTCCCCCTTCCCTCTCTCCTTTCTGGCGCTGGTGCCTATAGATTTACGGTATTACCCCAACGAACCCAGGATGGTGGCAGCACGATCGACCGGCACGAATAGTCTGGTCCGATACTGGATGATCTCGGTGAAGCATCCGAGGGACTTCAGCCACTCGCGCTTTTCTTGCGGGTAACCACGAATCTCGAGGCGCCATCCGCCGTTGACCATCGTGCGGTGCAGCGATGCCGTTCCAAGTGCGGGAAGCGGGGCGCCCTCGCCGCTCCTGGCGCAGGCGATGGTGTCGTCCACTGACAATCTCGACATTGCTTCGACGCCGAATTTTTCCGCCAGGCGCGAAAGAGCGTAGGTTGGCACGACGCGGCCCAGTAGCGAGTAGCCATGAGCATCGACTATCCGCCGGACGCGGACCGTGTCGTCCGGCAGCTTGTCCCACACCGGCAGGAGCAGTCCCGTGGCGATCGCGATATCCTCACGATACAACTCGCTGCGCGCGGCCTCTGCCTCGGCTTCCCATAGCGCTCGGAAGTCTGCTTCCGGAATCGTGTGCCAATGGCTTAAGCGAAGCTTGCTTACCGCTATTCGATCCGATCCGGTCGGGCGTACAAGCCGGCACATCGGTATCGGCCGGCCGTCCTCGTCGGTAATCGACCAAGAAGGCACGCGCAGCGCTACGCGGCTCGATTTCCGGTTCTGAAGAAAGGCGATATCGTCAGCGCGCCCTTCCATGTTCATCAGATCGTCAAATGTCCTCGCGCGCGGACGGATATGAAGTTCGAGGCGTTGCAAGCGCGTTTCCGCGCCGGTCTCAGGGTCGGACCGTAGGAGGTGATCGTCGAGCACCACGACCCGGTCAGCCTGAATGGTCTCTACGCCCACATCCAGCGTACCAGCGGCTCGCGCGGCATCCACGCGGGCCTCGATCAGCCCGAGATACTCTTCGAAAATCGCGTTCTGCACGCCAATGCGAAGAGCGAGTATACGATTGAGCCATCGCTGTATCGGCGGGAGCTGCTCGCGGAGTGCCCCGCTGTCTTCGGTCAGGGACAGTCCGGTCATCTGCTCAAAGTCGCGCAGGCTGACGCTGGCGAGCTTGCCCTGCTGCAGCAGACGATACCACTGGCTGAGGGACTCCCTGGCCATCTCGCTTTCAAGATTATCGGCCGGGTTGAAGAGATTCTGAGTTCCGGCCTGACGCTGCCCTCGTGTGAGCGCACCCAAGGCGTCGAGACGCCGCACGATCGTCGATATGAAGCGGAGTTCGCCTCGGCAATCAGTGGTGACAGGTTGGAAAATCGGCGGCGTCTTCTGGTTGGCACGGTGCGAACGACCAACTCCCTGAACAGCGCTTGCCGCGCGCCAGCCTGGTTCGAGAACCATATGCACGCGCCGACGATCAGCGCTCTTCGTGGTGCGGTCGCTGTCGTAGGATCGGCCGGTACCGCCGGCGTCGCTGAACGCGAGAATATACTTGCGCGCAGCCATGAAGGCATCCGTATCGGCAAGGTTGGCACGGCTGCCCCGGCGCTCGATCCTCTGCCGCCCCGACGCGTCGACAACGATGCGCCGGCTTCGCCCTGTGACTTCGGCAAGTCTATCAGGGCCGAAATGCCTGACGAGTTCGTCGAGGGCAGCGGGTACCGCCGCCATGCCGCACAAGTCTTCGATCAGGCGATCCCGGGCGCGAATGGCGGCCTGACACAATACCGCGTTGCCATCGGCGTCGATCATCGGTTCGGAGCGCATGGTGCCGCCAGAGTCTCTGAACACGCGCATCTGTCGCGTCGGGAAAGCGCCCTTCAGATAATCGATCATCGCGTCGCGCGGCGACAGGTCCAAATCGAGATTGGCCCTTTCGTCGGGGCTCAGCGAGGCCAACCGTCGGTCCAGCACCGCTTCGGCGGTCGTAACGAGCTGGATCACCACCGAGTGGCCCATATCCACTTCGCGTTCGATGGCCGCGATCACTGACGGCATCTTCATCCCGATAAGGATCTGCGAGAAGAAGCGCTGCTTGGCGGACTCGAAGCGCGATAGCGCGGCCCCCTTCGCCTGGGCGTTGAGCGTTCCGCCATCGACCCGATCAATCACGCCGCTCGCCTTCAGCGCCTGATCGAGCCCGCGATGAATGATGGCCCACGCGTCGGCATAGGCGTCGTAGATCGTGACCTGTTCGGGGGTCAACCGATGCACGAGCGGTTCATACTCAACGCCGGCAAAACTGAGCGAGCGGGCGATGTAACGACCCATCGCCTTCAGATCGCGCGCGATGACCTCCATCGCCGCGATGCCGCCCGCTTCCATAGCGGCGAGGAAGCCCGGGCGATTATCGAATGCGGTGCCTGGTCCCCATAGGCCGAGCCGGGCCGCGTAGCAGAGATTGGCGGGATCGGTCGCGCCCGTGGCGGAAACATACAGGATGCAGGCACGCGGCACGGCGTTCTGCAGGCGGACACCGGCCAGCCCCTGCTCTGACCCTTTGGCATGGCCGAACTCGCTTTCGGTGCCGGCAGCGTTTGCCATGCAATGCGCTTCGTCGAAAGCGATCACACCCTCGAAGTCGTCTCCCAGAAACGCGAGGATCTGCTGAAGGCGTGATGCGTGCGCGCCGCGTGAGGAGCGCAGTGTGGCATAGGTCACAAAGAGGATGCCGCTCGTCATCGGGATTGCCGCACCGATGGGAAATGCGTCCAGCCCCTGGATGTCGACCCCGACGCCGCCGAGCGCCGTCCAGTCACGGCGGGCGTCCTCGATCAGCTCGGCGCTTTTTGAGATCCATACATGGCGGCGTTGCCCACGACACCAGCGGTCCATGATGCACGCTGCCGCCTCACGGCCTTTGCCCACGCCCGTACCGTCGCCGATGAAGAAGCCCATGCGATAGGCTTGACCATCGGCATGTTCCTCCAGCTGGTCTCCAGCCCTGTTGCGGCAGAATTTTCCGGGCAGATCGCGCTCGAATGCGGCACCAGCGAGGATCACGGTTTCAAGCTGGGCCTCGGACAGTGCCATGACGGTTCGGGATGGCAAGCGGGGGCGGTAGCCGACAAGCGGTGGCAATACCGATGCCATGGCGAGGGACTCGACCAACGCGTTGGGGTGCGGCTTGGCGCCGGGTATGTCGAACCGCGCCAGCCGCCATGGGGCATAGATGCCGGCCGCCTGCCCCCCCGGACGAGGTTCGTCGAGCAGAGCATAGGAGAGTTGCGGGACCTGTGTCTCTATGGCCGGAGCCGGCGCAGGCCTGGCCAGGCGACGGATCGCGGCGCCGCCGAGGAGTCCGCCCGATCTCGGCATGTTCCGAGCCAGCGGAGGTCTTGCCAGTGGAGCGGCGGGGGGCGGTTGGTCATCGGGCCGCAGGCGGTGCGGCAGCCCGAGCACGATCGGCAAGGCCTTCTCGATCGTTTCGACGACATGACGATCGGGTTTGCCGACCCAACCCTTGTCGAAGACGATCAGCCGGACGGCGATCGAGGTTCCGTGTTTGGCATAGGGGTTTCCGCGAATGGTGATCTCGACGCGCGGCAGTGCGACCTCAGCGACGCTGGCATAGCCTGCCGCGCCTGCGCCCTCCGCCATGAAGGACGGCGGCATGATTGCAATGCACCGGCCGCCCGGTTCCAGACGCTCCAATGCCGACCGAAGATGGCGAGCGCTGGCATGACGATCCCGCCCCCGCATCTCGCTTCGGCTGAAGGGCGGGTTGATCAGGGCGACCGTCGGCCGGACGTCCGAAGGTAACAGGTCATCTATGTGTTCGCCATCGTGCCGGGAGACGGCTTGCCCGAACGTTTGGGTCAGCAGATCCGCCCTGCCGACATCGCGCTCATTCAGCGTGAGCGCGGCGTTGGCCCGTTTGGCGTGAATGGCGAGCATCCCGGTTCCGGCTGATGGTTCAAGGACGCAGTCATCAGCCTCGATCGCGGCCGCCATTCCTGCCAGCCACGCCAACGAAATCGGTGTCGAGAATTGTTGCATCTCGACCTGCCCTTCCGAACGGTAGGACTGGGTCGGCAGAGCGCGCTCAAAGTGTCGCAGGCGGCCGAACACCTCTTCCGGGGCGGCACCGGCATCGCATGGCCAATCCTTGCGACGAAGAGCAAGAACCTGTGCCGTTTCGAGCGCGTCATAGGCATCTCGCATCGACCACGCGCCATCGGCATCCGAGCCCCCGAATGTCTGCCGCATCAGCCGCTTGATGGTTTGCGGGGTCATGGTGTCGCCATGTTCGAAGTGGCGCGCGATCGCCGTGGCCACCGCTGATAGCCGCAAAGCACGGTCGGGCTCGCCTCCCTCCGGGACGAGCGCCAGCATTCGCTGGGTCATAAAGAACCTCCGGGTCTTAAGGGCATTCGGGGCCGGCACTGACCGACCCCGAGCTGGGAGTTCAGGCGGCTTGATCGAGTTCAGGTTCGTCGGCCTCGCCGACGGACGATTGCAGATCCTCGAGGTCGCCTTCAGCCAAAGCGGCCGGCTTCACCGGGGGGCGCCGAAACGCATAGCGTCGGGCACCCAGGCGAGCGCGCGCGCCTTGACGTCCGCCTCGACGATCGTGTCCCCGGCGAAGATCCGCTCGGCGGACGCGGCGAGGTCGTGCTTTTTCGATGCGCCGTACCGGGCGCGAAATTCCGATCCACCAAGGTCTTCAAGAATCGACAGCATTGCTCTGACGGTCAGCTTGTCGAAGAAATTGATCGCTGTCGGTCGCCACCATGCTGCGACGTCGATGTCGAGCTTCTGCCCTACGCGATCGATCAGTGCGGCGCCTGGCTGAGCGTGTGGAACTGCGTGCAGCGTCCGGGCGACGCACCAGCCGAGCCATGCGGCACGGAGACCATCCGGGAGAGTGCAAAACGCATCGTAACGGTCTTCGACCCTTTCATGCTTTGCCCAGCTGCGATCCAGCGCGGCGTCGAACTTCTCCCACTCGGCAGCCGCCGCGCTGCCGCTGTCGAAGTCACGTGCACGAACCGGCGCCGCGTCGGCGCGAAGCTCGCTTGGAATATCGCTGCCATCGCCGGGGCGGATTGCACGATCGACCATGATGAAGGTGCCGAGATCGAGGGCGAAGGCGGGGTTGCTGGCGACGTGGACGGCGAGCAGTTCGGTCTTCATCGTAGCCAACCGATCGATCAGCACCTGGCTCATCATCGGCTGTTCGAACGCCTCATCCGTCGTAGAAACGTCATCGCGCACGATGTCGCCGGCATCGCCAACGACGTTGGCATGACCGCCCTCTTCCATACTGGCTGGCGTCGTGATCAGCGTCGGCTGGGCGAACACTTCATGATGCAGTCGAGGCTGACCATCCGGGCCGATGATGAGATAGGCGCGCGCATTCGCACGCTGCGCCTCGCCCAATTCCGCCGGGCGCCCCTCGATCGCCTCAAGTTCAGCCTGCAACGTCGCAAGACGCGCCTTGTCGTCGTCATCGGGGTTCTCTGATCCCGCCTCGATTGCCTCGATTTCGGCAGTAATGACCTCCAGCCGGTTCTCCTGTTCCGGCGTCGTCGGCACCTGCTCGCCGGACAGCGGTTCAAGGTCATAGGTTTCCATGTACGGCACGACGAGGGCTGGTACGGGCCTTACTTCGGCATAGCCGTCGCGCGCCTGAATCTCACTGGCGGCCTTCTGCAACGCCTCATCGACGAGCCGATCGACGATATGGGTGTCTGGCCACCGTTCGTCTTCCAGCTCCGTCAGCAGATCTGCGTCCAGATTCCCACCGGCCGCCAGATAGGCGTCGCGCCCGACGAGGAGGCAGCGCGGGTCGGTCGCCTTATAGCTGTAGGATGCGATCAGCCGCCGGATTTCGTTGACGTTGTCGCGGCAGGATCGTTGGCTCAGCAGGTCGAAGACAGCAGCCTGACGGGCGGTGTCCCCGGTCGAAAGAGCATAGGCTTCCGCTACCTCCAGAGAGATATCACCTGTGTCGAGGGCGTCGAAGATCGCTTCGTGAAGATCGGCGAGCCGAAGCCTGCCACGGATATACCGCTGGCTCCTATGCATCCGCTTTGCGAGATCGGCGATGCTGACGCCGTCGATCCTGAAGACATCCTGATAGCCGCGGCATTCCTCGGTAGGGGTGAGGTCCGCGCGCAGGACATTCTCGATAAGGCTCGACTCACTCGCATCCTTGCCATCGCGAACCAGCACAGGAACCGGATAGTCGGCATCGAACACGCCATCAGCAATATTGGCCTGGACGGCTTCCAGGCGGCTTCCGCCGGCTGAGACATAGAACCAGCCCTTCTTCCGAGGCACCGGACGGCCGACGAGGTTCTGGAGAATGCCCTTTTCGGCAACGCTCGCCTTCATCTGGGCCTGAAAGGCGGTACTGCGCTTCCGTCGGATGTTTTTGGGATCCATCGACAGCCGCGAGGCGGGAACGAGGATGGGAAGCTGGGACATGGTCGGTACTCCGTGACGCCGCGGACCTGACCGTCAGGCCGCCTGCCGCAGCCCTTCCACTCCCCCTTTCCTTCGCGCCCGAAGCACATCGTTCCAGTCATTGAGCCCATACCAGGGCCAGAGCGTCTCGATAGTCCGGCCGGGTGCCGCATGCGCCACAGACGCCGCCAGCGCGCCACGACGGCCTGCCGGGTCATTGTCAGGTAGAAGGGTGAGGTGGCGAACGGCTTCCGGTATTGCGATCCTTGCCATCCGCCCGGCACCGAGCACCGCCCAGACGGGCAGGCCAAGCAGGATCATCGCCGACAGCGCCGTTTCCACCCCCTCGGCCAGCGCCAGGTTGTCGTTGGCTGGCGCTAGCCGAACAGCGGCGTCGCCTGGATGCCCCAAGAGTCGCCGTGGGCGGGATAAGTCTCGCGCGCGGCGCCCCTGTGCATCCAGAAACGTACGCTGAAGCGCGACAAGACGATTGCCGGCGCTGACGGCCGCCAGCAGTGCAGGACGGAACCGCAGGACACCACCACTTCCAAGTGGGGTGCGAGGGTGGAAGCGCAACGCCGCTGGCGCGATGTCGATGGCGCGACGATCAAGGTAGTGCCATGCGAGACTGGTTCCGAGCAAACCTGCGGTATTCCACAGATCGAGGAGGCGCTGCTGTCGCCACTCAATTGCTGCATCGTGCCAGCTGCTGCCATAGCCAACGCTGCGACAAGTCAGGGCTCCCGGCTGAATATGCGCGATGGCACGCAGCACATCGCGCGTCTCGCAACCGGCGAAGCAATGGAACAGGAGCCGGGAATGGCCTACGCGAACCGACAGGCTTGGCTCGCGATCGGCGTGGGCCGGGCACAGACACATTCCTCGATCTCTGCGCCAAGTTCCGCCCAGGCGACGAACGAGGTTCGCGCCGGCAAGTGCCAGAGTTATGCTGCTGTATTCTTGCACGTTTTCCTCGGAGGTCTTTAAGGAAGGCGGCGCTCTCTTCGCTTGCCCTTCGCGCGAAAACTGCGACCGGAAGGGCTACGACGTAGATCGCGGCGAGGGGGACAGCGATATATAAACTTATTTTCTACTGACAGAATCATACTTTTGCAGGAAACATCAAACCCTTGAGCAGGATTCCTCAGATGTTCACGTCTCTAGAGCTCCACCACTTTATCAACATTATGAAGGAGATAACGTCAGAACAGAAATTAGGCGAGGTCCTTTTAGAGTTTACCCAATGGCTAGGGTTCGACTGGTTCGCGATGGGTCATCATGTCGATCTCGCGCGGCCACCGCGTCAAGCGATCCGCGTGACAAACTATGACCCACGTTGGATCGACCAAGTAATCGAGCAGCGCTATTTCGCCGATGATCCAATCCACGCGGCAAGTATGCGCACTGTCACTGGGTTTCGCTGGGATGCGTTGCCACTGACCCAGATCACGCCGCGCCAGCAATGCATCCTTGCGCAAGCACGACAATATGGCCTCGTAGCAGGGTACTCGGTACCTATTTTCCTTCCTGGCGAGTATGGCGGCACCTGTTCTTTCGCAGGTCGATCGTTTGAGAAACTTCGACCTTATGCCCTGGAACTGAGTGACGTGGTTGCGGCCGCTGCGTTCGAATGTGCACGGCGGATCATGCATGTACGAGAAGGAGGCCTGACAGCCCCGGTCCCGGTCCTGAAGCCGCGTGAACGAGAAGCGCTGATCCTTGTCGGCCGTGGGAAGACGGACGAGGGAATTGCCGACGTGATGGGAATTTCCAAGAAAACCGCCCACGGGTACATCGAAAATGTCCGCTTGGCGTACGGACACCTATCGCGGCCATCATTGGTTCTGCGAGCGGTGTTCGATAATCAATTCTCCTTCGCTGACGCATTCTGGCGGTGATGCAACCCGCTTTAAAGCGGTATGCGAGGACAAAAATAATTGGGGACAGTCTCCTCGTTCGATGACGGGAGGACTGGATGATCCGCATATTGGACGGTTTCGACGGCGCGGGCCGCGAGCCGCTGGTCGACGCGATGCTACGCGATCGCAAACGCATTTTTGTCGATCTTTTGAAGTGGGATGTGCCCGTCGTCCGCGGCGAGTTCGAGATCGACCAGTTCGATGGAGAGCGCGCAATATACTGTATTGCCACCGACGGTGGCGACAACCATTTGGGCTCGATCCGATTGCTGCCGAGCGATCGGCCACACATCCTCGGCACGATCTTCCCGGAGTTGTGTCTCGGCGACGTTCCTCGCGACGCCTCGATCTGGGAACTCAGCCGGGGTTGCCTCAGCCCCAACCTGGCCGCCACCGAGCGCCTTTGGGTGCGCAATCTGCTCACGACGGCGGTGGTCGAATATGCGATCTGGCGCGGCTTCACGGCCTACACCTGCATCGCGGACTTCACATGGTACGGGCAGATCCTGATGCTCGGCTGGGATTGTTGGCCACTGGGACCCCGGAGGAAAATCGGGCGCTCGATGACCGGCGCCCTTCAGATCGACATCAATCCCTCCACACCCGACCAGTTGCGGAACGCCGGAACCTTCGTACCGTGCCGCATAGTTGATCTCGACACCGTCCCGGCAGGGAGGGCATGATGCACACCGACACCACGATGGCCGACGCAATGGGTGCCGACGTCGACCACTGGCGCGCGCGCCTGATGGAGGACGGCTATTGCATCATCCCGGACGCGGTAGCACCGGCAGAGATCGAGGCCCTCGCCGCCGATCTCGGCCCGCAATTCGACGACACCGCGTTGTCGGTCGGACCCTTCTATGGTGATACTACAAAGCGGTTCCACAGCCTTCTGCGCCGATCTTCGTTCGCCGCTGGGTTTGTCGCTCATCCCCTGGTGCTGGGGATTGCGCAAGCGATCCTGGGTCCGTTCTGCGACCGCATCCAGCTCAACCTCACACAGGCGATCGAGATTCTGCCCGGCGGCGAGGCGCAACCGCCGCATCGCGACCAGGACATGTGGCCGATCCGATCGCCGGGCGTCGAATATCTCGTCAACGTGATGTGGCCGTTTACGCCGTATACGACGGAGAACGGTGGCACGATCCTCTGGCCCGGCAGTCATCGACAGCAGGCTCAGATTGTAATGGCAGATGCGGATGCCATCGTGGCGGAGATGATGCCGGGCTCGGTCTTGATGTTTCTTGGCTCAACCCTGCACGCGGGAGGTGCCAATCGAACGACATCGCCACGGCGCGGCATGGTCATCAGCTACAGCTTGGGCTGGCTGAAGCCATACGAACTGGGGTGGCTAGCTTACCCACCCGAGATCGCGCGGCACTTTTCGCCCAAGATTGCGGAATTGGCCGGTTATCGGGCGCATCGACCGAACTTGGGCACCTTCGAAGGACGGTGCCCGTCGCAGCTATTCGAAGCGGACAGCACCGCTGTGACCGGCGCCGTCGACATACTGCGGCCTGAGCAGGAACATTTGATCGCTCTCTACCGCGATGGCGCGATACAGCCCGGTACGACGATTGATAAGCTTCTCGCGCAGGCCTCGGCCAGCGATGGCTGGGTCTGATGCCATGGCGGATAGCGAAAGCTGGCGCGCCAATCTTTGCAAAGCGTTAATCCACGAACGGCGGCTTATGGGCGAAGCGCTTGGGTTCGAGTTGGTCGAGAACGCCAATTTTGACATCCTTATTGAGCTGTACCTGGCCCGGATGGAACGCCGTCAGGTCTTCGTCTGGTCGCTGTGCGCCGCAGCGAATGCGCCCTACTCCACCGCCTATCGGAAGATCACACAGCTTGTCGCCGCGGGACTTATCCTGCGGCATGACGACACGAACGATCGGCGGCGCGTCGAGGTGGAGTTGACCAGCCGCGGCGTGACAGTGCTCGATAATCTAATCAGGAAGCTTGCCGGCACTCGCGGGTCACCAATGAGGCTGCCTGGGGGCACAAACTAGCATTGCCACTGCCAACTGCGCTGGCGCAGCGCCAAGGGCAACGCGGGGGAAGGGTTCGGACATGGGTCTGTCGACATTCCGTTGTCCAAATTGTTTCAGCAAAATGGCGGTCGACCAATTCGTCCCAACTCAAAGGCGCCTATAGGCAATGCGACCACGCGTACCGTTCATGCATCGCGCATAAAGCGGGCTATAACCAATAAGGCGTCGGCGACATGGCTCTCGACCTCAGGGGCAGTGATTGCAAAGCGATGGGCAAGAGCGTGGTAGTCCAGCTCATCGTTGCGATGGGCAAGGTACAACTCGCGTGTAAAAAGCGGCAGGCTCGCCAACGCGTCTTCATAACGGCGGAGCCGATGAGCGTCGATCGCACTGACCTTGACCCAACTGCGGACCCAGGTCCCATCCGGCGCCAGTTCAATACACCGTTCATCTGGGTCAATGCGCAGGAAGTTGGTCATCTTCCACCGTTCCCGCGCGATCCCAATGGCGGGATGGGGTCGATCAGGCTCGGTGAGCAGCGGCGTTTGACTCACCGAAGGACCTCTCTGCCTTCGTCCCTTGCTGCAGCGCTTCACGAAGCGGCATCGGTTTTTGATGAATGCGATTGCCTCAGCTACAATGTCCCATACCGGTGCCATTTTGGGTCTCCGCTGCCACGACCGTGTGTCGTCGCTCGCCCATTCCCCCTCCTCCACTGCAACCACTGGAGACTAGCCTTACCTGACAGCAAACTTCTGGAGTTTGCGGTACGGCTTATCGGGCCATGACATCGCTCACCGGGGACGGGCGAGTTGCGCCAGATAAGTATCGCTGCGTCGACGGGCCGATGATCCTCTCGAACGAAGCAGTGTCGATCGTGTGCACCTTTCGAATGGCCGCGCCGCCCCCCTCTCACCTGCATTCAGGCGGCAGGAGGATGAAGACGTGTGTCGAGCGCAAAGGGCTCCTGGGCCACAAGACGATAAGCATCACGACCGCGGATGGGGTCGAATAGCAGGTTCCAGCTATGGCTGGATACGGCGCTAGGGAGGACGACAAAGGCGTGGCGGGATAGGAGGTCATCACCGAAGCCCTGTTGCCCGGCCCCGGGAACGCCGGGACGTAACCAATGAGGATTTGGCACATCGCCTGGCTGCACCACATGGACTGCCGTTGGGTCAGTCACTTCGAGGGCGGTAAGGACATGGGGCACCGTGTCGAGGACGCGGAACGTCTTGTGAACGGCCACCTCGAGGATGGCCGTCGACGGGTCGAGTGCGCAGTAGACAGCGCGCACGCCCTTGCTGTTCCAGCGACCACCAACGCGGAACGCCCCCTCGCCGCTGTCCCACGTACGAGCGAAGCCCGCGAGATCTAAGCGCCAGCCATGGACCGCTCCATCACCGAGCGGCGGCGGTAACGGCGTCATGCGTAGACGCCGTACCGCATCCGCTCGAGATGATCCTCGACCAACTCGACACCCGCCGGCGTCGACAACAGGTCGATCGGCCGCCGCTGGTCGAGCGCGATCGCGGGCCGTTCGAGGAAGCGTTCAGCCTCCTCCTGGGAGCCCAGCACCTCCGTCGCCTTGCCGACGATTTCGGCAAATTTCCACGCGCGCCCGCTCTGTTCCTGGCTCAGCCGCTTCGGCACGGCTTCCTTCTTGCGGCGTTGAAACGTCCGAAGGCTAATACCCGTCGCCTTCTCGAATGATTCCGGCCGCCGGATCATCGCAACGTTAGTTGCGAGGTGCACCAGCGCGTTGCCGGGAAAGCCTGACAGAATCACCTCATGCGCGTCGAGCGCCGAAGTGAGCGGACGTTTGAAGGTCGTCAGTCCGCCAAGCAGGTCCGCCACGCGCGCGATCGTCGCTTCGCCATCATGCATCATATGCCACCTGTCGCTCCATGCACGACAGATGTCGCCATTCCGTTGGGTAAGTCAAGGTTGATTGCACCGCTTTGGCGGCTTGGCGGTGTCAAACTTGGCTGTCGCCAGCTGTCATGCTATCCGGACCCTGCGTCGTGATCCGCGCGGCGCCGGGGCTGGTAACCCCGCGAAAGCACAGGTCTCGGTGGAGCTTTCCGCCGGGGTGCCTGCGCATATGTCCAGGTCGCTTGCGGCTAAAAGCGCAGGCGCATGTGCTTTCGCATGTTACCAGCCCCGGCTCCCGCGTGTCAGACGCGGGAGTATCGGCGCCTTCGTCCCCGGCGCGTCCTCCCAGTTCCGTGTGGGACATTCGAGGTGTCGCACTGATGACGACATATCCCGTACCCGACGGTGATGCCCGTTCGGACGCCGGACCGGACTTATGCACTCATCAAAATCATATTCTGGTCCAGCTTGATCCTTCCACCCATTGCCTGTGGACCAAGACGCTTCTCCTTCTCGATGCAGCGCTTCAAGCGGTCGATCAGATCGGCGCCAGCGGCTGCGACGTCGCGAGCCATATCGAGAGTGCGCGCGTCGACGCAAAACGGGCATTGCGCCTGATCCGTAGCTACAACGCGCCGACTCGCAGCACTCAAAGCCATGCAGAAAATGCAGTATCACGCCCGCTGGGCATAAAGCTGCAACGATGACATGTCGACGTCGCCAACCGCCGGTTACTGCCAGGCCGAGCACGGGCAGCCATGATCCGATTGTCGATGAGGTCTTTCGGACCGAAGGCCCCCGGCTCACGCGGTATTTCCGCAGCCGGGTACGCGGGGCCGATGAACCGGTTGATCTGGTTCAGGAATCATTTCTTCGGCTGGTCGGAAGACTTCGATCCGGTGCGGTCGGAAATCCAGCCGGCTACCTTCACAGCATCGCCAGAAACCTGCTTTTCGAACGCAGCAGGCGGCAAGCATCCAAGGGCGCTCCGCCGCAATACGATCAGGACGCCGAGATCGAAATCGCTGTGGAGCCTACCCAGCACCGCGACATGGAGACAAACCAGATGATCGCGGCGTATCGGCAGGCCCTCAGCAAGCTACCACCGAGGACCGCCGAAGTGTTTCGCCTTCATCGTGAGCAGGACCTCAGCTATAAGGAAATCGCCGATCGGCTGGGTATCAGCGCCCGAACGGTGGAATGGCATGTCAGCGAAGCCCTGCTTCGCATTCGGCGGATGATGGACGCGCAATGACCGAGGATTTCAGCGCCGAAGCCAAGGATCGCCGTGAGCGCGAGGCATCGGCATGGTGCGCGCGCATGCACGGCCCCGATGCAGACGCGAGCCGCGACGAATTCGATCGGTGGCGCCGTGCCGACCCCCGTAACCTCGAAGCTTATAATCAGATGGAGGAAATCTATTTGATCGCCGGATCATCCGCGCGGCCCGCCGCACGGGTTTGCTCAGAAATGCCTGAGATTAGCGATATGCCACGCCCATACAAAACCTCCCGACGTCGACTGGCAGTGCACAGTCTCATTGCGGCCGGAACGATCGGCATTGTCGGTGTCGCTGCGATGATGCTAGGCCCGCGGCCAGCGCCGAGCGGGCGACAGAATTCGCCCGCATTCCATGCTGCCGATCAGACGGTAAAGCGCACCCTCACTACAGGCACCCAATCGCAACGATTTGTCTTGGAGGACGGGTCCGTCGTATTTCTCGCATCCGACAGCCGGCTCGAACTGCACTTCGACCGGGTTCGTCGAACATTGGCGCTCGAGCAAGGAGGCGCACGGTTTGAGGTCGCCCATGAACCTCGCCCCTTTATCGTGCTCGCCGGCGGCGGCAGCGTGACCGCCCGCGGCACCATTTTCGACGTCTGGCTGAGAGATCGCCGGGTCGAAGTGAAGCTAATCCGGGGATCGATTGATGTCGTCCCGGCGGCAGCCGACGCCGACGTTACCGGACGGCATGATGATCGCTCGGCGGTGCGCCGCCTCGATCCGGGCGAGACCATTGTCTTCCCGGCGCAGGGTTGTGGAGGTGCATCGCCCGCCCCCATCATCGCACCCTCGGGACCGGCGGCAGATTCAGCGGTCCCGAAAACGGTTGGCGAGTTGGTGGACGCGGTTAATGCGGCCCATCCCCGCGACCCGCAACTTGTCGTGGAAGATCCCGCGTTACGCACTACGTTGCTGGGCGGCAGCTTTCGCCCCCGCGAGCCAGCGGCTACGGCCGAATGGCTCGGCAGCATGTTCGATCTCGCTATCGATCGGTCCACGGCCGGGCGGATTGTTCTTCGCGCGGTATCCCACCGTCGATAATTTTTTGGTTTCCTACCCCGTGAACCTCGGCTGACCCGCATCAACGCTCCCGAAGGTGCCACACCGGCATCAATGGGGGCGTTGCATGACATTTTTGCCGATCCGAACCATGGCCTGCCTGACAAGCGCCATTGCTCTCGTCGCCGGCTCCAGCGGGGCGCATGCCCAAAGCCGATCCGTCTACAACTTCAATCTCCCAGCCCAGGATCTTGCAGACGCACTGCTGGCGATCAGCCGTGTCTCCGGAAGAGAGGTTATTTACCCATTGGAGTTGGTCCGCGGACATCGTGCGCGCGCACTGACGCGGGTGGCAACAGCGGACGAAGCGATCGAAGCTCTCCTGGTTGGCTCGGATCTGGAGCCGCAATTCCGTTCCGACGTGGTTGTGATCCGCCGCAGGAAGATTAGCGACGGGGTGAGCTCGCGTGATCAGGATGGAGCCGATATCGTGGTAACCGGCTCTCGAATCGCTCGTGCGGCGGTGGCCGCACCGGTACTCAGTATTTCTCAGGAGCAGATGCGGCAGGCCGGCCAAAACAATCTTGGCGAGGTTATACGCAGCCTACCCCAAAATTTCGGCGGCGGCCAGAATCCAGGCGTCGCATTCGGCGCGAACAGCACGAACCTCGCCAATGCAAACGTTACAGGTGGGTCCGCGATCAACCTGCGAGGTCTGGGACCGGACGCAACGCTCACACTGCTAAACGGCCGGCGTCTTTCCTATGGAGGAAGCAGCCAGGCCGTCGACGTTTCTTCGATACCGGTAAGCGCAGTTGACCGGATCGAGGTCGTGTCGGACGGGGCGTCGGCAATTTATGGTTCCGATGCAGTCGCTGGCGTCGCCAACATCATCCTGAAGCCAGACTATGATGGTCTATCGATCAGCGCCCGCCGCGGCGTGGCCACCGATGGCGGCGGCTTGCAGCAGCAATATAATCTGGTGACCGGAACGAAATGGAGTTCCGGCGGCTTCATCGCCACGTACGACTTTGAGCGTGACCGCGCAATCTATGCCGATCAGCGCTCCTACACCGCCTATGTCACTGCACCACAGACGATCCTTCCATCTCTCCAACAACACAGCTTCTTGGCGAGCGCTCATCAATCCTTAGGGAGTTCTATCAGCTTTTCCATTGACGGACTCTACAATCGCCGAAGAGTCGACGCGGTATCAACGCTCACAACGGTTAACTACAGCAAGCGGTTTGGCGAACTTTGGAGTATTTCACCAACGATTCGGCTGCGTCTGCCACACCAGTGGGCCATGACTTTGGGAGGAACTTATAGCCAAGATGATGTTATCTTTGACCAACCCTCATATACACAACAAGGCGTTTTACAGAGCCGAAGTCGAGACTGCTATTGCAATTCGATCACGGCCGTGGAGATGGATATTGATGGCACGCTGTTCGACTTACCGGCTGGCGCCATACGTGTAGCGGCGGGCGGCGGCTATCGCCGTAACACCTTCGAAGTGCGCTCGTTGATTTCAACGTCTTTCACGGGCGGACAGCAGCACAGCAACTTCGTGTTCGGCGAGTTCCTCATGCCAGTCGTCGCGCCCGGTCAGCAGGTTCCGCTTGTCAATCGATTGAGCTTCAGCGGAGCATTCCGCCATGAAAACTATTCCACCTTCGGTGGAATCACCACGCCAAAGATCGGGATAATCTACTCACCTGTCGGCGGCATAGAGCTGAAAGGGTCATGGAGTCGTTCGTTTAAGGCACCGACGCTTCTTCAACAAAACCAGCCCGCTTATGCCCTGTTGTTCCGTGCAGCGAACTTCGGCCTAACAGCGTCGTCGAGCAACCCATCGGTACTGATAGCTTTCGGCGGAAATCCGTCACTTACGCCCGAGAGCGCGACGAACTGGTCGACCACTCTGTCGATAGCGCCGACGCATGTTCCGGGGCTTCATGCAGATATCAGCTACTATAGTATCCACTATCGGGATCGAGTTCTGCAGCCCATCGGAAACCTATTTTCAGCTTTCAGCAATCCGGCATATGCCGAATTCGTGATCCCTAATCCCCCGGCGTCGCAGTTACAGACGATTATCGACCGCGCTGGTTCAACCCGATTCATCAACTATACTGGTCGCCCGTATGATCCAACAACGGTCGTCGGCGCGGTCAACGATTATCTGGCCAACATCGCTGCACAAGCGATCACTGGGATCGACCTGAATGTTAGCTACCGGACGCAAGTCGGCAGCAGTTCCGTGACGCTGATCGGTCAGGCGAGCCGGATTGAGAGCCAGCAGCGAAACACCCGCGGCTCGCCGGTCGCCGATCTGGCCGGAACAGTCTTCAATCCGCCGAGCTTCCGCGCACGTGCAGGCTTTACCCTCAAGAACGCCGGGCTCGCCGTATCCCCCTTCCTCAATTATCTAGCGGGCGTCCGCGATACACGATCGACCGATCCGGTAGACGGCGCGTCGATGGCGACGGTTGATCTGACAGTTATCTACGATATGTCTGACCGCGGCAGCATCCTCGATGGTCTCACGCTATCACTATCCGCGCAAAACATTTCCAACGAACGGCCACCCTATCTACGAAACATCTCCCAGTCGGTCGTCAATTATGATTCGACGAACTATTCGCCGATAGGTCGCTTCATCAACTTTACCATCGCCAAGCGGTGGTGACTGCAGTGCGCGAACATCTTCTCTGTGCTGTCGCAGGAGCCTTCCTTTGCACGAGTGCCGGAACCCCTGTGTCAGTTGCAATGGCGGCCCCGGCGTCGCCACGTGTGGATACAGGATGCGCGGACCTGCTTCCATCCGGGCCAGCGATCAAGCGATCGATCAACCCAATGATGCTTGCACGGGTAAGGGACATTGGGTCGGTTGGCGACCAGGCAGCCGGCCCAGGCCCGTTGGCGATTTCGCCGGATGGTTCGATGGTCGCATTCGCGTTACGCCGTGCCGATCCAGTGACGAACCGGTACTGCACTGGCCTGATCCTGCTGCCGTTGCGGCGCGGAGCAAGGCCAGTCATCATCGACGCCGGAGGCGACGTCATCCCCGCTGAAGCTGACTATTTGGGCATGGCGGACTATCCGATGGGCCGGCAAGTTTCAGTGGAACCGAAATGGGCGCCTGATGGCCGTTCGATCGCCTTCCTTAAGCGGCGGGACGGAACCACACAGATTTGGTTGGCATTTGCGGATGGACGCGCAGCGCGCGCCCTCACGCGGTCGGCAAATGACGTCGGCCAGCCGTTTTGGTCTGCCGATGGTCGTTCAGTCATCTATCGCGTCCGCCCGGGGTTGGTTGCCGCAGGTCAGATGGTCGAGGAGGAAGGGCGTGGAGGCTACCGCTATGACAGCCGTATTTTCGCGGCTGGATCAGCGAAACCGTTCCCCCGAGCCGACATACCGTTTGTATGGATGGCATCGTCGATATCGGAATCGCGCGCAAGGCCTATCGATGGGACGGAACGCGATCTGGCCGTTGGCCCGCCCGTCGGCGTGCCTGCCAAGGCCGCCCTATGGGCAGTGCAGGGAAATCGCCTCGCTTGGTCGGAAGCTGTGCAGCCGTATGCACTGCAACCCCAACTTCGAATACGTATCCGGCTTGGCGATCGTGAGACCAGGTGCGCTAGCCTTGCATGTTCAGGCGATCTGGAGGGCATGTGGTGGCGGTCCGACGGTAGCTTGGTTTTCTTGCGGAGCGAAGGGGTCGGCGATGGCGAGTCGACCTTCTATCTTTGGAAGCCTGGGTCAGGCGAGCCGCATGTGATCCGAAAGGACGATACGCTGTTCATCGGATGTCAGATGCTCGCTCAGAATCTGCTCTGCCTTCGCGAAACCCCAACCCGTCCGCGACAGATCGTGAGGGTGGATACTCAGACGGGGAGGATCGTCACTGTGTTTGATCCCAACCCGGAATTCGCAAATGCAGTCCACGGCCGGGTAGAACGCTTGACTTGGAGCGACCCTCGTGGAGGATCGACATTCGGCTATTTAGTACTGCCGCCACATCATCGGCCAGGAGATCGCCTACCGCTCGTTGTCGTCCAATATTCTGCCCGCGGATTCCAGCGAGGCGGCGTCGGCGATGAGGTCCCAATCTTCCCGCTGGCTCAAGCCGGATTCGCAGTCCTCAACTTTCAGCGCCCCCATGACCGTTCTGCACTGATCCGCAATCACAACGTGGATGAGTATATGCGAGAGGAGATGGGCAACTGGAAGGACAGGCGCGATGTCCTGGCCTCGCTCGAAGCTGGCGTGAACCTGTTAATCGATCGCGGAATCGTTGACAGGGCAAGAGTTGGCCTTTCCGGGCTGAGCGACGGCGCCGAGACGACCCAGTTTGCCCTCATACACTCGAAATTGTTTGCCGCAGCCTCGATCAGTACCTGTTGCAAGGATCCGGTCGCTTTCACCGCGCTTGCCGGGCCGGCGCAATGGGCCGCCCAGGAGCGATGGGGCTTGCGGCCTTACAGCGATTCAAATCGCCAGCAATGGCTGGACGCGTCGCTTGCGCTCAACGCAGACCGGATCAAGACCCCGATACTATTGCAACTGGCAGACTGGGAATTTCGACTAGCCCTGCAAACAATTTCCGAGTTTCAACGGCGTGACCGTCCCATAGAGGTCAGGCTCTTTCCTTCGGAACACCATATTAAAGATCAGCCTGCTCATAGGCTAGCATTGTACGACCGAAACATTGCGTGGTTCTCGAAATGGCTTCACCCGAATCCGTAAAAAAAATGCACCTCGCCTCGATACCGGACTCTTCACGAGAAACGATTGTGCGTGCGCAACCCACCCAAACAGCGCCGGACGCAGCCGCAGCCGAGACATGGAGAAAATGAGCCTATGCGAAAACCGCGCGCGCCCACGCCTCAATGTCGACTAGCTCGAGGAGCCTATAGAAACGATAATCCTTAATACGCGATGTTCGCGCTAATTCCGAATTGATCGCCACTTCATCGATCAGTTGGTTGGATGCGAGCAATCCATCCAAAAGCATATGACGAATAGTCTCCCGATTGAGCCGATAGAGCTCATAACTAAAGTGATCGAGCCCCCCTTTGGACCGCCGAAAGATCACGTCAGCCGGCAGTACGTCAGCGAATGCCTGGCGCGCCAGCGACCGATCATAGCCGTCGACTACCCACAGCCAGCCGGGCATGCTGAGACATTCCTCGAGCACGGGTCGAGCCATGAGAGGGAATAAGAGAGGGAGGTGCTGAGCCCGGCTGAGTCCGGTGATAGGACCGAAAATCTGAACAATGCTTTCAACATGCACTTGGAGATCTGGCGAAGTGGCTTCGGCCGCGTCTAGCCAAGGGTGCTCTTGCTCCCGTACCATCCCTATCGCTTTGGAACTTAGAAAGTCGAGCGATGGGCGAAAGGTCCGGCGCCTACCCGCAAGGGCACGCTTAACAGCCCACCATGCCGTTCGATCTGCCACATCGGCGACATCCAACATCGTCCGGAAGGTTTGACGACCAAACAACCCGGCCCTCAATCGATCTTGTAAGGGCGTTGCAGCCGGCGAGGAAAAGAAGACGTTATCGCCCCCCCCGCCACTGATCAGGCAATCACCCCCTACTAGCTGGGCCACCTCCAGAGATATTCGGTCGGACTCCTGTGCGAAGGCTCGGGCGCTTGGACGTGCTTGGTCGGCTGCCGCCGACCGTTCGAGTTCGATTCGGGCGGGATCACGAACGCGCTCGATCAATTCGACACCAAACTGTCGCGCAACCCGTCGGGCCGGCTCGCGCTCGTCGCCGTCTGCGGAGGCGGTCACGAAATTCACGCAGACAAAGTCGCTGCGTACCGCTGCCAGCGATGCAGCCAGAACCGAGGAATCCACACCGCCGGACAGTTCCAGTATCGGACGCTGATAATTTTTCGCCTGAGCTCCGATAGTCTGAACTATAGTACGACGCAACGCCGATGCAGCCGCCCCCGGCGTTGTGGATCGCCTGCGTTGGCGTTCGGGCGTAAGGTCTGCGGGCGACCAAAGCAGAGTTGTCGTACAGGACTCGGGTGTTAGTTCCACCAGCTCGCCCGGCAATATCTCGCAAACTCCGCGTAGACCGGTTTGGCGGCTGAGAAATTGCGGAAGGGCCAAAGCCTTGATCACACTTTCCCATGAAATGTCTGGGGTAAGACCGACGAGCGCACGCGCGAACTTCCAGTCGGAGCACAGGATTATCTGATTGGCCTGTTCAACCCTGAAGCATCCGAGCCGGCCGGAGGGATCGCGGTAGACCGATACACCGTCGCTGCGGATTGAAATGGTGACGATCTCTCCCCACCAATGTGCGAGGTCGCGGTCATCGCCATGAGTTCTCGCCTTGGCTTCGCCGTCAAGACGTCCGACAACAAATCTTCCACTTCCGACATCGCGAAAGTGTGTTTCCGGCGTTCGGACAATTTGGATCGCACCGAAGAATGTGGAGGCGACCCTGTCCGCGATCAGCCCTTCACTAGCCATCTGAAGGTCCGCTGGCGCCGCTCCCGGCCGCGGGATCGCGATAAGGTAACGCTGCATCAATTACACCTGATCGGCACAAACGACCGCGTATGGTGTAGGGCGTCATTGAGGATGAGACTGCCCGACTGAACCCAGCAGTGCGCTAGAAACGGCTCATTCTGGACGCCGAAGATCAAGTCAGCGTCGAGTCGGCGACGTGCCAGAAACATGCGTAGCGCAAGGGAGTCCACAAGGCACCTTGGCTGAACTGGAACCAATCGCCGACAAGCGTGAAAGCTGCGGGACGCGTCGATACATTGCGCCTGCGACTTACGAGAGAGTCGAGAGATATCGCGCAACTCGCGAAGCGCCTGCTCCAAACGTCCTGCCCGAATTCGGCGCCTAGCCCATGCGAAGGCTATGATTGCACCGATAAGCCCCAGCGGATTGACGGGACGACGAGAATATCCGCGTTCAAGAAGACTGTCGTTCGCCGCAACCGGTCTTATGTCGCACAAAATCCGATCATCGGTCTGACCGGCGCGCAACAATCCCCGCTCTTGCAGCATTCGCATCAGGTCCGGCGCACTAGATAGCGGCTCATTTCCTAGGAACACCAAGTTCCATGAAGGTCTTTCTTTTGTATCTATAGCAAAATATGCATCACGACGCACATCAAGGAAGATGGCGCAGTTTGGCATCAAGCAATATGTGACGTTCTCCTCAAGCACGTCATGGCCTTCTTGCCTGTAACTGTGCACCTGGCTGGCAAAGCCCGCCAGGTGCACCTAGCGACGGAAATCAATCCTCCGAGATGCCCATCGCGTTCCGGCCGCCGACGTCTTCGGGGATCAGAGTCCCTGCCCCCTGGGTTTCGGTCGTGGCGGCGCCGAGTTCGGTCACAAGCTCGTTATTGAGATTCTCATCGTTCTTCATGATAGCCTCCTCTTGCTGCCTACTTACAGCGCTGGCCAATTTGATCCTCGCCGACAAAGGAGTCGAGATCGAAACGCCTCCATTATGAAACATCTGCTTGGCCTTGTCTGCGAGAGGCACGCCCACTGTCGGCATGCTGCTGTCAATCGCTCGCCTCGTGAGCTGCCAGATCTCGGCCCAGCGTTCGGCGAAGTTGACCGAGTATCTGATCGGAAACGGCGTTGATGCACCTGTCCTCCAATGTCTCGGTTTCGGTGAGAATCAGTTCGCGAGGAAATCGTAGGCTGCGCTCGAGGAAGAGGAGAGGAATGGCGACGCAGCCGACCGGAAGATCCAGTGCGGCGGCACATTTTAGATGGTCGTCGAGCGTCGTCCTCGGGTTACCGCTTTCGATTTCGCGAATCCAACGGCTGGTGATCCGCGTGTCGTCAGCGAGACGCTCCTGTGCAACGTGCAATTGCTGGCGTCTACGCTCGATGCACCATCCCGATAGCAGCTTCATTTCAGCAAGCCGATCGGCAAAGCCGATGCGGCGGTGCGCACGCATTGGCATGTCCAGGACCTTCCTGACACATGAGCAGATTCTGTCTGCAAGAATTTGTCGGAGTCTCGTTGTTTTATACAACACACCGCAAGCCAATTCGCCTTCATTTTGAAATTAGATCAATTGCTGCGGTAAAGGTCTGGCTGCGACAGCCGATAGGTAATTTCACTTCTTCGGCCGCGCGGTATCCATCATCGTTAGATAGGCAGCCTGCAGCGTGTCGCTTTCCGCCTCATGGCAGGCCCGCAATGCCGCAACGTAAATAACGGAAACTTTGGCCTTTAAAGTCCGAATATCACCGCTCTCCAAACTGCCGATGATATCTTCGACTAGGTCGCGCAATGTCGATGCGGCACCCACGAAATGAACGTCCTGGCCCCATAGTCGGCGGCACTCCAAATCCTGATAGGCAGCCATCTGATCGGCCGGATCAAGGCGAGACAGGATAGTCAGAGCGGTGAACAGCGTCATTCCGTACGGGATGAGTGCCCCGGCAAGTGTCGCCACGCGTGCATGGCATTGGATGAAGCAAGCCAGCCCTGCTCCTGACAGTTGCAGCTTGTAGGTTCGTGAAGTTTGGCGTGCCACGACATTTCTCCAGCGTGTCTGACCTGCATTGGTCCAAGTGACCTACCTTCCGCCCCTCCCTTATCCGTCACCAAACCGGAACTGATGTTCCGGTATCGGATCGTTCATTCCTGACTCGGAACGTCAATGCCCTGTCCATTGCGATACGATCGGGCATGGGCCATCGAAGCATGGTTCCGATGACGGGAACGCGGCGGTGTCGAGCGATCGCATCGTCATCCGAAGATCGACAATCCATCACCTCCGGAGGCGGCGTAGGCCGCGTGTTTCCGGACAGGAGGAGTATCGCCCGATGCTGCTTGCCCCCATGCCGCCCGACGCGGCTCCATTTCCCCGATCGGACAGCCCGGCCGCCATCGCGCGAACGGCCGCCTCTCCGTTGCGCCCGACGATCACCCGGCTGAACGGCGGGACTTTTATCACTGCGCGACTTGCGGCACCGCTGGGTCGCTCACTAGGAATGGGCAGAACAGTCCAGGTGGCCAGCCAATATTTCGACGCCCGTCTCGGCGCCAACCCGAGCATCGGGCGGTGAGCCGGGCTGCGATAATGGCCGGCGCCGCCGTGGTTGTTCTTGGAATGTGGACGATACATCCGTCAGCGGGAAAAGCCCAGAGCAGTCCAGCAGCGCCGTCGTCTGAACTTGTCCGAGAAGCGGAAGCTGCCGAGCGGCAACTCCACCAGACCTTCACCAACCTCCAGTTCGAGGACTTCGGACCCGCGCCGGTTGAAGGGCCGATCTACCAGGCCAATGCGGGCGGTCGCATCGTCTATTACGCCCCGAAGAGCGAACATCTGTTGTTCGCCACGATCTACGACAGGAGCGGTGTCAATGTAACCGCGCTGGCACAGGAAGCCGCCGCCACAAAGCGCCTGAGACGGATCGATCCGTCGCAGGCGCTGGCGATCGGACCGGCGGGTGCGCCGACCGTGATCGAGTTCACCGATCCCGACTGTCCCTATTGCCGCGCGCTGGATCGCTTCTGGGCGGCCAAGGCCGCCGAGGGAAAGCCGGTGCGAAGGCTCGTATTCTTCGTCAGCGGCATCCACCCCGATGCCGCTGCCAAGGCCGAACATGTCCTGTGTTCACCCGACCCGGCGGCGGCTTTCGCGGCGATCTATGCCGGCGCGGCGCCGAAGACGCTCCTGACGTGCCCCAAGGGCAAGGCGACTGTCGCAGCACATACCGATCAGGTCGCCGCTCTCGGGATCGGCGGAACGCCAACGCTCGTCGTCGACGGCAAGATCGTCTCGGGCTTTCGCCAGGATGAGCTCGAAGCCTTCATTGGCAAGGCAGCGGCGGCAAGCCGCTGATCGCCTCTTTCGTGGCGGCCGCCCGGCCACGCGCCGGACGGCACGGAATGCCGGGGGGCGCGGGCCTGCGGGGCCGCCCGACGCGCCCGCCGGCCGCCATCGGGTTCCCCTCGCTGTCGGCAGGCACTCTCGGGCGGTCCCATTCTCAAGGAGTACAGGATCATGGTTCGAAAGATCGGCAAGCGCGTCGTGAGTTACGCGAATGTCGGCGTCCCGCTGGCGCTGGGCCTCGCCCTCACCGCTGGCGCGGCCCACGCCTTCACCGCGCCTGCGGCGGGCGACCTGGGATACGACATCTACGACATCGTGGTGAACAAGGGCGTGAAGGGGCCGCTTGGCTTCGTCGCCGGCGTCGCGGCCTTCCTCTTCGGGGTCAGTCGCCTGTTCTCGAACATCATGGTCGGCATCCCGACGATCGTCGCGGCGGTCTGCCTGATCAAGTCCGATACCATCCTCCAGACCTTCGGCATGGTGGTCTGATGTCGATCGGCGGGGTGCCGGTCGGCGCCCT
Source organism: Sphingomonas sp. 1185 (assembly GCF_040544655.1). Lineage (NCBI taxonomy): Bacteria > Pseudomonadati > Pseudomonadota > Alphaproteobacteria > Sphingomonadales > Sphingomonadaceae > Sphingomonas > Sphingomonas sp. 1185. The sequence goes on along the minus strand of NZ_JBEPKL010000002.1, from coordinate 224,615 downwards.
GCCCAAACTGCTCGGGGTCGATCGTGGCCCCGGGAAAACCGCCCCGCTCGCGGGGTGATGAAGCAGGGGAGAAGGGCGATGGACGAACGCCTGCCGCAATACCTCCACCGGCCGGTCCAAATCCTTTGGTTCGGGGCCGACGAGTTCCTCGTGGTGATGGCGACGATCTTCGTCGCGGTCATCGTCGGCGGCCTGATCGGCTGGGCGCTGCTCGGCGCCCTTCTCTTTTTCATCCCCTGGAAGAGGACGAAGCCACGCGGCTTCCTGCCCCATCTCGCCTGGCGCTGGGGCCTCGTCTCCTTCCCCCATTATCCGGGTCCGACACAGACCCGCTTCTACGAGTGAGCGGCCCCATGCGCTTCCGACGTCACGCTATGCCCGACACCGATCCGCTGAGCGGCAAGCCGGCAAGCTTCGGCATCCACCGCTACCTGCAGGGGTCTTCGAACCTGTTCGAGGAGAATCGGCTGCTCAAGTTCGCGGTTCTGGGCCTGTTCGGGATCACCACGGTCCTGGGTGCAGTGGTCTACAGCGCCGACCAGAACCGCCGGACCGTGATCGTACCGTTCGCGGCCGGAGGCGACCTCTACGTCACCGGGTCCAAGCCCTCGGCCGATTATCTGAAGGCGATGACGCGCAACATCGTCGCGCTCGCCGGCACCTATTCGGCCTATTCCGCCGACACGCAGTTCCAGGCGCTACTCGCCATCGCGCACCCGACCGCCTTCAATTCGCTGCGCGACAGTTTCAACGCGATCCTGGACGAACTCGCCGACAATCCGACGCTGTCGATCGCGACTTACATCTGCACGGATCAGCCGGTCACGTTCAGCGATCATGACATCGTCGTGCCGGTCGAGAAGGTCCGCGTGATCGGCGGCGTGATCCGCAAGTTCCGCGGCACTCTCCGGATCCGCTTCACCATCGACAACGGCCGCTTCTGGCTGACTGGCCTCACCGAGGAGAACTTCAATGCCGATGCCCGGTAATCGGCTGCGCGCATCCGCGGCAGCATTGTCCGTGCTGGCGACATCGCCGGCGCTCGCGCAGACGATCACGGCACTGCCCGATCAGCGCAGCGCGATCCGCCTCTCCAATCGCGACATCAACCACATCGTTTGTGCGGGCGGCGACGTCGAGGACGTCAAATTCTCGGCCGAGAAGGGCCTTGCGGTCGAGAAGGCGGGCTCGGACGCCTGGATCAAGTTCCTGGTCAGGGAAACCGACGACGCCGGACACGTCACGCGGACCTATGTGACGACTCCCAGCGAGTTCTTCGTGTCCTGCAATGGCGCGATCTACTCGCTCTATGCCGAACCTGCCGACATCCCCGCCCAGACGGTGACGCTGGTGCCCGGGTCGGCCCAACGCGCACGGGCCAATCAGGATCTGCTCGGGCCGCTGGTCGAGGAAGAACGCGCCGTGTCGGTGACGCTGGCGATGCTGCAGGACCGGGTTCCCGCGAGCTTTACCGTCGTCGCACCGGAGGCAGGCGATTTCACGCTCGCCGGCCTGCCCGGCGCCCTTTTGCGCGAGCGACGGCGTGTCGAGATCGATGGGGCCGGCCTGTCCGCATCCGAATATATCGTGACGGCGAACGGCGTCCTCGATCTCGACGAACGCCTGCTGCTCGACCGCCGGCTCGGCGCGCGCATCTTTGCGGTCAGCGCAGATCGGCTCGCCCTGAAGCCCGGCGAGATCGCGCGGATCATCGTCGTGCGGCGTGGAGACGTCCGGTGAGCGGCCCCGATGAGACGACGCCCGTGCCGGAGCCGGTCGACCGCGGCCTCGCGCTGCTCGACGTCAAGGCTCGCTGGGCGACGATGGACGCCAAGGCCAGGCTGCGTGCCATGCAGTGCGCCGTCGCCGCGTCGGTCGCGGTGCTCGGCTATGGGCTCTACACCGCGTCGGCCGGATCGAAGCATACTCCCGACACCGCACATCCCGCATCGAAGATGGACATGGGTGCAGGGTTGCGCGGTGACAGCCTCGAACTGAAGCTGCGCGGCGATCTCAGGAAGGTCCTCGACGGTCAGTCGATGCTGGGCGAGCGGATTAGCGCCATCGAGGAAGGCCGTGTCGTGCCCGGCACCAAGCCGGGTCTGAGCGGAATGCCATCGGACCTTGGCGACGACACGAACAACGGTGATTTGCCGCCCGCGTTGCCGGGAGCCGCCCCCGCCTTCCCGCCCCCACCCGACACATCGGCAGTCGAACCGAAGGGCGACACACTGCCGCCACCACCCGGTGGCACCGCGCCGGCGGCACCACCGCCGCCGCCGGTCGAGAAGACGCTTGGCGGGATCGGCAGCGCGACGGGTCCGATCACCGCGGCAGGCGGCGCTGCGACAACCGACACCAAAAAAAAGAGCCGCACGATCTATTTGCCGCCTGGTTTCATGAAGGCGCGGCTGCTGACCGGGATCGACGCGTTGGCGAGCCGCGACGCGACGTCCAACCCGGAGCCGCTGATCGCCCGCGTCCAGGCCCCGGCCGTCCTGCCCAATGACGTGAAGGCGAACCTGGCTGGTTGCTTCGTGGTCGGCAACGCCACCGGCAGCCTCGCCAAGGAGCGGGTCGAGGTTCAGCTCGTCTCGCTGTCGTGCGTCGATTTCGACGAACGCTCGGTGGTCGACCAACCCATCAAGGGCTTCTTCGTCGATACCGACGGCAAGAAAGGCCTGTCGGGGAAGGTCGTGACCCGCGCCGGCGCGAGCCTCGCACGAACCTTCATCGCCGGCACCATTGCCGGGATCAGCCAGACCGTCGAGGGCACCTTCGGCAGTACCGCAACCTCGGCACTCGGCAATGTCCGCACGCTCGATCCGGGTGACGCAGCCAAGAGCGGCATCGCCGGCGGCCTGGGCAAGGCGTCGGACAAGCTGGCCGACTTCTATCTCGACCTTGCGCGCCAGGCTGGTCCCATCGTCGAGGTCGGCGCCGCCAAGGACGTCGTCGTCGTCATCCAGGAGGGCGTGCCCCTCGAAATCAAGGCCAGCGCCGGGGTGAAGTTCTGATGCGCCGGCCCTTTTCCATCGGAGACAATGTGATGCTCTCATCGTCCCTTGGCCGGATCGCGCTGCGGTCGCCACTCATCCTCCTGCCGCTACTCGGCGGCTGCGCGTCGCTCGGCCATACGCTGTCGCCCTATGCCGAGAACTTCTCGTGCAAGAACAGCGACCACGGCCAGTGCATTGCGCCGGACAAGGCCTATGCCGATGCCGTCGCGGGTCGCGCGCCGCGCTCCGATCCTGCTGTCACCCGCGACAAGGCGCTGCTTGGCGACGCTCCGGTCGAGCCGGCGCGTCACGCCTGGCGCAAGTCCGAGCCGCCAGCGAAGACGGCGTATCAGGGCTATCGCGACAGCGTCTATCGCGAGTTGCAGGGCCTGGTCGACCGGCCGGTGACGCCGATGCTGCGCCCGGGTCGTACGATCCGCACGCTGATCCTGCCCTATGCCGATCGTGAGCGGCCCGACCGTCTCTACATGCCGCGCTATGTCTATTCGGTGCTCGATGCGCCGCAATGGGTGGTGGGCGATTATCTCGTCAATCCCGTCAGTGCCGCGGCGCGCGCTCCTGTCCTCGGCCAGGTCCGCGACAAGGCGGTCGACGACGCGGCGCCGGTACCGGTCGCCCCGAACGCGGGCGACGACAAGTGAAGGCGCCCGGCACCCGTACCGGCGGGGGGCTGACCGTTGCCGGTTTGCAGCGGTCGGTCGCGCGGGATCGTTATTCGGACTTCCTGCCGCTGGTCGCCTGGGAGCCGGAAACCGAGGCTTTCCTGTGCATCGATGATGGCTGGGGCCATGCCTGGGAGCTGACCCCGACGCCCTATATGTTCGCCCACGTCCACCAGGCGCTGGTCGGCCTGTTAAACATCGCGTTTGCGTCGAACACCGTGGTGCAGCTTCATGCCTTCGCCGATCCGTTGATCGACGATGCGCTAGACGCCTATCTCGATCTCAAGACGCGGCCCGATCCGCTGATCCAGGCGTCGGCGCGCCGTACCGCCGAGTACCTGCGCGCCGGTACGGCCGGTCTCAAGGCGCTGAACGCCATTCCGATCCGCAACTTCCGTGTCTTCCTGTCGGTGAAGACCCGCGCGCCGCTCGGCGCCGACCTCCGGCGGCAGATCGAGGAGCAACTCTCCCGCCTCGGCATTCGCCGCCTGGCGCCCGAGGCACTCGTCAGCTTCTACCGCCGCATCTTCAACGGCGTCTTCGCAGCCGCGCCAGGGGTCTTCGCCGACGAGAGCGGCCAAGGCCGTCCGATCCGCAAGCAGATCATCGATGCGGGGCCGGCGCTGAGGTTCGACGGGCCGGAGATGTTCCTCGGCAACCAGGTGGCACGGTGCCTAACGCCGTGCGCGCCGGCACGGCGGATCACGGCCGAGCGGGCCAACCGGCTGATGGGCGGCATGCGGGGAAGCAGCGAGGACAGTGACCAGATCGGCGGACCGTTCCTGCTGACGCTCAACCTCCTGTTCGACCATTCGCAATTCGAGATACACAAGCGCGCGCAGGTGCTGTCGGCGCAGAAGGCGGCGGGCAGCTTCGCGGTCGAGGTGGCCAAACAGGTCGAGGAGATCGGCTGGGTTCTCGACGAAGCGGGCAACAGCCGCTTCATGACCGTCATCCCGACGATGCTGGTGTTCGGCCGCACGCGCGCCGACGCCCGCGAGATGGCGGCGCGGGCGCGGCGCCTCTGGGAATCCGAGCCGCTGCCCTGGATGATGCAGGAGGAGAGTTACCTCAATCCCGTCCTGCTGCCGATGAGCCTGCCGTTCGGCCTCTATCCGGAAAAGCGCACGCTGCGCCTGCTCGAGCGCGATCTGAAGATGCCGGTGAAAGCCGCGGTGCTGATGGCGCCGGTCCAGGCCGATTTTCGGGGCGGCGGGCGCCCGGCCCTCCTCTACGCCGGTCGCAAGGGCCAGTTGGTGACGCTCGACCTCTTCGACCCACGCATCAACAACTACAATTTCATCGTCTCGGCCGAGAGCGGCGCCGGCAAGAGCTTCCTGCTCAACAACCTATGCCAACAGTATTTCGCGCAAGGCGCGCTCGTCCGGATCATCGATATCGGCGGGTCGTACCGCAAGCTCTGCACGCTCTGCTCGGGCCGCTACATCGATATCGGCGAAGAGCGCCTCGTCTTGAACCCGTTCGACATGGGATTCGCGCTCGACGGCGACGACCGCCAGTCGGCGATCGCGATGGCCGTCGCGATCGTCGCTGAAATGGCCAATGCCGCGACCCGCAAGGGGGTCTCAACGTCGGAATGGAACCTCCTCAAATCCGCGGTGCAGTGGACGATCGACAACGACCATGCCGAGGAAGGTATCGACTCGGTTCGCGCATGGCTCGGCGCTTACCCCGAGTTCGCCGGTTCGGATCTCGATCGCGTCGATCACCTCGTGCCCGTCGCGCGCGAACTGGCCTTCAACCTGCGCGATTTCGGCTCGGACGGCGCCTATGGCCATTTCTTCAACGGTCCATCGACGTTCGACATCTCCGCCGACGAGTTCGTCGTGCTTGAGCTCGAGCGGCTGAAGGCCATGCCCGACCTGTTCAACGTCATCGTCATGGTGGTGGTGAACGCGGTCACGCAGGAACTCTACCTGTCGGCCCGCGACCGGCCGCGCTTCGTCCTGTGCGACGAGGCCGCGCAATTCATGACGCGGAGCGACGGCCAGGATCTCTCGCGTCTCGCCGAGGCGTTTGCGCAAGGCTACCGCCGCGCGCGCAAATACCAGGGCAGCTTCGGGGTCGTCCTCCAGTCGCTGAACGACCTGTTGCTGTTCGGCGGCACGGGCCAGGTCATCCTCGAGAATGCGGCAACCCGGTTCCTTCTGCAGGGCTCGACCTATGACAAGGCGGTCGAGAACAAGATCATCGACTATTCGGGCTTCGTCCTCGACCTGTTGAAGTCGGTCCGGAACCACAAGCCGCATTACAGCGAGGTCTTCATCGACTCGCCGCTGGGGCTCGGTGTCGCACGCCTGGTGGTCGACCCGTTCAGTTACTGGATCAACACCTCCGCCCCGACTGAAGTCGCGGCCTTCGAGGCACTGACCCGTGCCGGCCGTTCGCCGCTCGAAGCCATCTGCGAACTGGCCGGCGTCGACCCAGCCGCGATCCTCGGGGAGACCCGCTGATGTTCCGGAAACCTCATCCCGACCAGATCATGTTCGACTGGAGCAAGGATGCGCAGATGGAGCGCATCATCGCCGCCCGCGTCGCGATCCGTGCCGAACGGGAGGCGATCCACTGGCGGTTCCGCCTGATCTGCGTGGAAACCGTAATGATGGGCGTCATGGTGGCGGCCGCCGGAATCACGCTCGACCAGCCGACCGCCCGCGTCGTCCATGCCGCGATCGGGGTCATGCTGGCCTGTCTCGCCAGCGGCCTGCTGCTCATCGGCCTGTCCGCGGCGAGCAGCCTCATCGTCGCTCGCTACCGCCGATGGAGGAAAGCATGAGCGCGACGCAGATGCGCCCGCAACGGGGGCAATACGACAGCGACCCCGGCGCGACCCTCGCCAGCGATCTCAGGGCGCTCGGCGAAGACCTGCATGTGCTCGGTGTGCTGGCTGAGCGTGCATGCACGCTGTTGACGGCGGAGCGGCTCGTTGCCCGTCGACGCTTGCGGATCGTCGTTGTCGCCAGCGTCCTTGCCGCGGCCATGCTCGCGGTACTGCCCGCGATGGCAATCGGCCTCAGCGGGGGCGCAATCGTCGCAACCGCCCTGCTTGCCGGCGCGGGCGCAGCGATCCCCGGTCTCGCCCTACTCCGTCGGCCAGACCTGTTCGATCGGGCAGCGGTCATCATCGCGCGGGTGCAGCGATGAGCGGCCTCTTCTCCCAGCAGCCCGGACAGGGTGCGATCCGCCTGCTTGTCGGTAGTCACGGCCTGCTGCTGGTCCAGTCGATCCTTACGTCATGGGGCGGCGTCGACGCCTGCGGTCCGCGTCTGATCGCGGCCCTGGCGACGGTGATCGCCGCCCCGGCGCTGATCTGTGCGCTGGTCGGCGACGGGGCGGATCACGATCATCCCTGGAGGCGGCGCGATGCGCGTTGAACCGAACGTGATCCTGCGCTTCGTCGGCGCCGCCGCGCTTGCCGCGACGCTCGGCGATACCGTCCATGCGGAAACCGCGACGGTCGGCCGGACCTGGCCGATTGCCGAGCCCGATGCACTGGCCGAGATCGAGGCGCGTGTGAGTCGCCAGCCGGCGAATATCGCGAGCCGGTTTGGCCCCCGCGAGCGGTGGTCCGCGATGCGAGGCGCGAGCCTGGCTCCTGCCCCGCAATCGCGCGTGCGCCGCGTGGTCCCGTTCCATACGCTCGCCTTCGACATCCACGGTGCCGACGGCCGAATCGTCTATCCCAGGGGCTTCACGTTCAACCCGCTCGCCTATGTCACGCTGGCGCAACGGCTCATCGTCGTCACGCCGCGCGATCTTGATTGGGCGCTGTCGACGGCCGAGGCGACCGATTATATCCTGCTTGCCGCCGGCAAGGATGCCGATCCGATCGCCTTGTCCGAGAAGGCGCAGCGGCCGATCTTCCTCCTCGAGCCCCGCGTCAAGGAGCGGCTCGGTCTCACCGTCGCGCCCGTGATCGTTCGCCAGGTGGGTCAGGCGCTGGAACTGACCGAAGTGCGGCGGGATCGCTCGGGAGCGACGCGATGATCCGGCTCTCCCATCTGCTTCCCACCGGGGCCGCCGGCATTGCGCTCGCGCTGCTCGCGCAGCCTACGCCCGCGCACGCTTCGAAGTGCGAAAGCGGCGCCTTCAATCCGATCACCAAGGTGCGCTGGACGTGCATTTTCCCGATCACCATCGGCGGGGTGAAGGTCGGGCCGTCGGACCCGCTCGGCAAGGCGCTCGACGCGCAGACCGCGGCGAAGCCGCTATGCGCCTGCCGCAAGGGGGCGACCTTCACCTTCGGCGTCAAGGTGAGCTTCTGGTCGCCCAATCGCATGGTCGACGTCGTCACCGAGCCGGGCTGCATGATGGCGCTCGGCGCGGACATCATGGCGACGCATGGCCGCCTCCAGGGCAGCCAGACAAGCCTGTCGGACGGGACCAACACCCGCAAGCTGTTCGCCCAGATGCACTATTATGTCGCGCCGGTTTGGAAGATGCTCGACATGTTCACCGACCTGCCGTGCATCGAAGACGACGGCTTCGACGTCGCGATGATGACCGAGCTGTTGCCGACCTGGCAGTCGGCGACACTGGGTGCGATCGTCCAGCCCGAGGCGATCCTGTTCGGCAATCCGGCCGCGGGACTTGCCTGCATGGCCGACAGCGCCGCCGCGGCGGCCGGCAAGGTCATCGATCCGTTGTTCTGGTGCATGGGGTCATGGGGTGCGACCTACCCCCTCGCGGGCGATATCCATTTCGGCGACTCCGTCGAAGCCTGGGCCGGACTTGCCGCCCGCGGCACCTTCCTCATGGGGCGGCTCGGCGCGCTGACCATATCGTCGGAGGATGGCTGCTCCTTCCGGCCGCAGCCGATCTGGACGAAGTCCCGGTACAAGCTTCAGCTCATGGAGCCCGTCAAGGGCGGCCAATGCGTCAACATCGGTCGACCCGGTTCCCTGTGGACCAGCGCCAAGCACGCGCCGGCACATGACAATTCCCAATTCATGCTCTTCGAAAAGGTGATCTGCTGTGCCGGCATTTCCACGCCCTGAGCGGCGATCACCCTCCTTCTTCGTGCGCGTGCCGGATGTGCCCGGGCCTGCCCGCCACAGCCATGGTGGCTGTCGGCGCGTGCGCGGAGACGGAGCGGCGCCGGGGTTCCCCCGCCCCGGCGTCGTTCCACCAGCACGGCCGGCGGCGGTGGGATCCCCCTCCCTGCACTGTCTGCCGTTCGTGCTGGCCTGCTGCGCCGGATTCGTGCTTTCGAGTATGAATGCCGCCGCGCAGACCGTCGAGGATCGCGCCCGTGCCGCCGCTGCTGCGTCCCGTCAGCGCTCCGGCGACAGCGATGCGCTGCGCCGCAACTATGTGACGCCCGGCCTTGCGGGACAGTCGGTGGCGACGGTCGACGCGCGGACCCGGTTCACACCCGACATCGCATGCAAGCGGTCGGCAACCATGCTGGAGCTGATCGTCCAGCCGGCCGTGACCGGCGATATCGGCCGCCTGATCGTGTCGCGCGACGCCGATCTCGACGGCCGCTTCGATAGCAGCTTCACCGCGCCCGCGCCCATCTCGGGCATCTGCGCCAATGGCGTGATCGCCTGCCAGCCCGGCACCTGGAATGGCTGTCGTCATTTTCGCTGGGATGCGGGTGTTGGCGGCGCGATCGGGCTGACCGATGTCCCGCTCAGCGCGCTGGCCAGCTGCTATTGCGTCAATGCCAGCTGCGGCGCGAATCTCGTGATGGGCAATCTGCCGTCGGTGCTGAAGGACCTCGGCGGCGGAGTGGTCGGCGCGTTGACCAGCGCCGATCCCCGCATTGGCGTCGCCGAGGCCAGCATCGATGGTCCCTCGATCCGCTACACCGGCGCCGTCACGACCGCCTGCACCCCATCGCCCGACCTCGCCGCCACCACCTACCGCGCCAATCCGAGCGCGATCCAGGGTGATGCCTTCGTGCTTTCACGGACCAACAGCGTCTTCCAGGAGCTGGCCGGCTCGGCGGCAGGACGCGGCAAGGTCGAGCAGACCCGCGCCTGCACGGTGGAGCGCGACGTCCGTCTCGCGGAGGTGAACAGCGACGATATCATCGCACGCGTCGCCGGCGGCTACGCGACGGTCGAGCCTTCAGCCGAAACGCGGCTGTTCCAATTGGGGTCGCCCCGCGACGACAGTCTCAGCGGCGGACGCTGCCGGTTGTTCGACTTCCGCATGACCTTGCGGGTCGGCGATGTCGATCGGCTCCGCGAGTTGCGCCTGTCGCGCTACTTCATGGACGACTGGATGCAGCTTCGCGTCGATGGTCGTCTGGTGCTGAGCGATCCCGGGAACTGGACCGGGGGCGGCACGCCAGCGAAAAAATGCGAACGCGGACGGACCTGGTACGGCGCGCCCGATCTCGATCTGAAACCCTATCTGACCAAGGGCGACCACGAGATCTGGCTGCGCGTTGCCGTCGGCGGTGAGGGTGAGGCATTTGCCGAAGTCGCGGCGACGCTCGACCTCGCTTGCCAATCGTCCGAGCGCGTGATCGACCTGTGTGCCGGCTATGCCGCCGACAAAGCCTGCCGGCTCACTGACGAGCGCATCGACGATGTCGTGACGATCAGGAACGGTGTCGTCACCGGGCTGAAACCGCTGCCCCAAAGGCGCGACTTCGGGTCGGGTGCATGTTCGCTCAGCCTGACACGCGACTTCTTCGCCAAGGATCGTCGCTACACCTGCACGAGCGACACCGGCCTCACGCCGGAACCCGATCTCGGCCGGGCGGCCTATATCATCGACCGTTCGACCGAGACGATGCTCGCGGACCGAACGCGAAACTCCGATGGCAGCACCAGCGCAACGACGCGCGCGTTCGGGCTCCCGCAGCGCGCCGCGGTGCCGACGTGCGAGACGCTGTGCAAGACCCGTGCGCCCAGCGTGAACACGGCGGCCGCTTCGGACGGCGTCGTCGGCAGCCGCCAGGTCGATCCCACGGGCTGGCAGACCTTCTACCACGCCTGCACCGCCGAGAATGTCTGCCCGGCCGGTCCCGGCGAAGAGATCGTCTCTCCCTGCGGTTGCCTCGACGACTTCCCGGAGGCCGCAGTGATGATGCAGACCGTCCGATTGGGCGGGGCCGATCTCGTGTGCACGAGTTCGCCGCGATGACCCGCTGGCTCCTGCCCCACCGGCTCGCGCTGCTCATGCTGTCGGGTTTCACCGCGGTCATCGCATGCACACCGGCCCGGGCGCAGATCTGCGCTGCCGATCGCAACGGTAATGGCGATGCGTCCGACGAAGGCGAGACCGCACGCTGCGATGCCGTCACGGATGGTGGCAGCCAGTGCCCGATCGACCGTGTCGCCTGCGTCGCCGAACCGTCCGGCGATTATGCATGCCCGCTCGGTCAGCAATTCCCCTGCGGCGTTACCGAGGCAGGCAGCGAACCCAGCTGTTCGCCGCATGCCTGCACCGCGCCCGATGCGCCCAACGGCGGCATTGAACAGGAGCCCGTGGTCGATGACCCCGGCACGCCTGCGGACGGCCCCATCGATGCGGCCGGTAATTGCACCGGCACCATCCAGATCTTCTCGGGCCGCGCGGTGCGGTGCCGGACGGCCGGGCTCGGCACCACCTTCAGCAACTGTTGCAAGGACAAGGGCAAGGTCGTCCGCGACGGGAACGGCTCCGCGCTCTCGTCGGCGGGCGCGACGGTCGCGGTCGCCAAGGGCGTCCTGACCGGCATGAAGGCCGCCTACACCGCGTTTCAGGCAGGAGCGACGGCGACGCAAGCGGCGTCGACCGGCGCACGGGCGCTGATCATCGGCATCGATCCGACCAGCCTCGCGATCAGTGTCGCGATCAACCTGATGATCGAGGTGCTGCTGCAGGCCTGCGACCAGCAGGACATGGAGACCGCCATGCTCAAGGGATCGGGCATGTGCCATGAGGTCGGCAGCTATTGCACCTCGAAGATCCTCGGCGTCTGCGTGCAGAAAGCGCGTGGCCAGTGCTGCTTCAACACCAAGCTCGGCCGGATCATCCAGGAACAGGGCCGGCCCCAGCTCAAGGCGTTCGCCGGCATCGGCTGGGGCACACCGAAGAAGCCCTTCTGCCGCGGCTTCACCGCCGAAGAGTTCCAGGCGCTCGACTTCAGCCGGATGGACCTCTCCGAATATTACACCGAGATCGAGGCTCGCGCGCAGGGCCAGATCCAGGCCGACATGAAGGATCGGATCGATGCCTATGCTCGCACGATGGGCAGGTAGCGTGCTGCTGCTTGCAGGTAGCGCTGTCGCGCAAACCGCACCGTCACCGCGGACCGACGCGCGCAGCCGCGTTACCGAAGAGGGTGATGCAGCGATGGAGCGGCTGCGGGCGGCGACCGCGCGCCGCAAGGCGGAAGCGGCTCGTAGTCCGACGATCCCAGCCGTGCCCGATGGCGCCGTTCGACGCCGCGCCGCGGATGCCTTGCGCCGCCGCGCGGGATCGCCACCCATGGAAGCGCGCGCACGGGCCGGGGTCACGACCGGCCACGAAAGCCTGGCCGCGCAGCGCGATGCCATGGCGAAGCGGCTTGGCCAGGCGCTCGGGCTCGAAGCACCCGAGATGGCTGCGGTTGCCGGCATCGTCGTACCGGCCCCGGACGGCTGGGTGCCAGTGCTGTTCGTCTCCTCGTCGATGCCGGTCGCGACCCTGCGCACCTATGCCGGCCAGCTCGAACGGGTCGGAGGCGTCCTCGCCTTCCGCGGCATGCCCGGCGGGATGACCCGCGTCGCGCCGATGGCCAAGCTGTCGGCGGAGATCCTGCGCCGCGATCCCGGTTGCACCGGTCCGTCGTGCGCGATGCGCAGCGTTCAGGTCATCGTCGATCCGCTCGTCTTTCGCCAGCATGGCATCGCCCGCGTGCCCGCCCTTGCGATGATCCCCGGTGATCCGACCCAACCCTATTGCGAGCGCGAGGAGGGCAGCCAGCGCAGCCCTCAGGTCGTCTACGGCGACGCCGCGCTCTCCGGCCTGCTCAATGAATTTGCCCGCCTCGGCGGAAACCTGGAGGTACGCGATGCTCGTCGCCGTCTGGAAAACCGGTAAGGCGCTCTGGTCCGAAGCAAGGATGCTGCCGCTGCGCGCTGCCGTTGCGCTCGGCAGTTCGGGTCTTGGCGAACCGCCGCGGCCGGACCGGTTGTGGAAGGGGATGGCGATCATCCTGCCCGTGGGGGCGGCCGCCTGGTGGGCGATCCCGCAGGTGACATGGGTGATGAGCCCGTCGATCGACGCTTGGGCGGTGCGTGCCGCGCCCGCCCCGATCCGGCGCGGCGACCTCGTGTCTTTCCGCCTCTCGCACCCGATCGCCGGTCCCAGGCCGGTGGACGTCACCAAATATGCGCTGTGCTTTCCGGGCGACCGGATCGCCATGATCGAGAAGCCGTCGATGACCGCCGGTGCCATTGATGGCTGGTATTATTGCAATGGCCGACTGCTCGGCATCAGCAAGGCCCGCGCGCACGACGGGCGCCGGCTCGATCATTGGCACCCCGAAAATGGTCGTATCCCGCCAGGCATGATCTATGTCGGTTCCGCCCACGAAAGCGGCTTCGACAGCCGCTATTACGGTCCGGTCGCGGTAACGCGGCTGACGCGCATGGAGCGGGTCCTGTGACGCCGCGCGGGCGTGGCATCGCCGCCGTGATGCTCTGCGTTATCACCCCCGGGATCGCCAGCGCTGAGGCCGGCACGCAGGCGGGTCAGCGCGGCTATTGGTGGTATCAGGCGCCGCCGAAGTCCACGCCCGACAAGGACGCGCCGGAGGAGCTCGTCAAACCGGACATCCCGCCGATGGCGGAGCTCGCGACGTGGACGCCGCCGAGGATTCGCAAGCTCATCGAGGCCCAGCGCGACTATGCCGCAACGGTCCTCACGGTCGATGCTGTCGCCGACTTCTGGCGGCTGCAGGATTTCGCGCGGCGCAAGGCCCGCGCGTTTGCCGGGGTGACGCAGGTCGCGATGCTCCAACATCCCGAGTTGAACGCGCGTAGCGCCAATCCGCTCGTCGGGGAGGCGCGCGACCGGATGGGCGCGATGAAGGATGCGGCCCGGCTCGCCTATCTGCGCGCGCATGCCGGCGGCTTCGCGCTCGTCATGTTCTCGCGCAGTTCGTGCGGCTATTGCCGCGTCCAGTGGCCGATCCTCGAGCGCTTCCGCGAGGAGACCGGTTGGCAGGTTACGCTCATGGACATCGACCGCCGCCCCGATCTCGCCGCACGGTTCGGCGTGTCGGTGACACCGACGACCATGGTGATCCGTCGCGATTCAGCCCAACGGATGGTGATCGCCACCGGGGTTGAAGCTTATCCCGGCCTCGCTCAGACCGCGTACCAGGCGGTCAAGCTCCTCACCGGTGATATCCGGCCCCAGCAGTTTCTGACCGGTGCCGGCGAAGAGGGCGGCTTCTTCGACGCGCTCGCCAATGGCCCGGTGAGCGCCGGTAGCGGCGATACGGCGACAGGCGGAGACGTGCCATGATGTGCCGGGCTGTCCTCGCCGCGGTGGCGTTCTCCGTTGCGGTGCCTGCTGCCGCCCAACCGTCCTCCGGTGATGCAGCGCGGGAAGCCGCCATTTACCCGGTCGGGACCGTGGTCGACATGCGCGCCTGGCTGGCCCGCGTTCCGGTGACCCGCGCCTTCCCGCCGGACTTCGCCGGATCGTTGCGCGCACAGGCACCGCTATTCACGATCGAGATGACGACCGCGCCTGGTTGCGTGCCCTGTGACGATGCCTGGGCCAGGCTCGCCGCCTTCCGTGCCCGCTATGGCTGGCAGGTTCGCGTGATCGGTCGCGACGAGGCACTGTTGCGATCTGGCAGGCTCGGTCTGCCCTGGGTCGGTCATCCGGTGATCTGGGTACGACCCATCGCCGATCCGACCCGGATCGTCCCCATCGCCATCGGCACCGACCATGACGCCAATCTCGCTCGCAATGCGTGGTTGGCCGCGCGGATGCTGTCGGGCCTGAGCCCACAGACGGGCCTGCGCGCCATGGCGAAGTTCACCGGCATCGTCGGTGCCGCCTCTTCTTCTCCGTCCATTCCCGCCCGCCGCTGACATGCCGCCCGCTGACATGCCGCCCCCCCCGCCCCGACAAGGATCGATCCGATGCCGCCTCGTCTTGCCCGCCTCGTCATCACCACCTTACTCGCCCTCGCCTCCTGCGGTGTCGCCGCCCCGGCCTGTGCGCAGAGCTGGGCGGAGAGCTGGTTCGACAATGTCACCTATACGCAACCGGGGAGTTTCGAGGATCAGGCGCGCGGCTATGTGACGGCGGGCGGCATGTCCGGCCGGGTCGACGTCCATGACGACTATCTGATGAGCCTGACGCTGCCCAAGGTGAAGGCCGGCTGCGGCGGGATCGACATGTTCCTCGGCGGCATGTCGTTCCTCGATCCCGATTACCTCGTCCAGAAGCTCGAGACGATCCTGCAGGCGGCACCTGCGGTCGCGTTCCAGTATCTGCTCGAAACGCTCGACGAGAAGATGGGCAACGTCATCTCGAAGATGGAGGCGGCTACCAACTATCTGAACTCGATCCAGGTCAACGACTGTCGCTTGGCCAACCGCATGGTCCAGATCGCCAGGGGCGACGACAATATGTCGGGCGTGATCGAGGAGATGACCGGTTACCGGTCGGTGCGTCAGGGCTTCGCCAAGAGCTGGCAGCAGAGCCGCGAGAAAATCCAGGCCAACAAGGGCAACCCGACCGAGGACCTGAAGGACGCGCTCGTCAACTGCCCACGCGAAGTCACCGATATCTTTCGCACCGGCTCGCTCCTCGCCCATGCCGCGGCGCGGGTCGGTGCCGGCGACTGGGCGGCGATCATGCGTGCGCGGGTGGGCGACGTCTACATGCGCTGGAGCGACACCGACAAGGTGCCGGTCTTCGCCGCCATCCCGGCCTGCCCGCGTCAGGACGGTGAATCGGCCGACGACTTCCTGACCGGGCGCGTCCAGCGCCGTGCCCTCAACATTCCCGCAACCGCCAACGACTGCGTGCCCGACGGATCGGGTCGTGGTGCGCTCGTCCTCGCGCGCGAACGCATGCAGGGAATCGCGACCAAGATCCGGTCCCGAACGGCGTTGACCAGCGAGGAGCGCCAGTTCGTCGCCAACGTCCGCACCTTGCCGATCTACCGCATGCTCGAATGGGGCGTGCGGGAAGGCGTTTCGGACTCCGTGATTGGCGATACCGACGAACTCGTCGCCCTGACGCTGGCCTATCAGATGCTCAACGACCTCACCCGAACGATCGACTTCGCTCTGTCCAACGCCGAGCGCGGCGCCGACGCTGCCGGCGCGGTCGATGCCGCCAGCGCCAATCTCTGCCAGACGCGTATCCTGACAAAGGGTATGGACCAGTTGCGCAGCCTTCGCGACGAGGTGCTGCGCCAGCGTGCACAGATGCGCCAGAGCTATGTCGCAGCGCTCGGCGCCGCCAACCTCTCGGCCAATTATGCCGGCCTTGTCCGCCAGCGCGACCGCGATGCGCGCGACGCGGCCGGCGCCGATGCGCGGCGCTGACCGCGATGAACGCCAGCTTCCACACCTGGGACGGTTTCGCCGAGACGGTCGATGCGTTCCGGCTTGTCGCGATGATCTTCGCCGACCCGCGCTATATGACGCTCGTGCTCATCGTGGGCGTCGTCGGGATTTCGCTCGGCGCGGTGATCGCCAGCGTGCGCGGTCAGGGCATGGGCCTTGTCGCCTATGGCTTCCAGATGCTGGTCGGGATCGGGCTGTTCGTCGGCCTGATCGCGACCACCGGCACGGTCCATGTCTATGACCGGGTCCGCAACGCCTATCAGCCGGTCGGCGACGTTCCCAATCTCATCGTCCTCGTCGCGGGCGCGACCAACCTGTTGGAGCGCGCGCTGGCCGAAGTGATCGACGACAATACGCTCGATCCGAATGCGAAGCTCGAGATGGGCGCCGGCGGTCACAGCTTCGACCTGTTCCTCAACGCTGTCTCGCCCGTCACGCCGATGACCGACAGCTTCCTCGACGCGACGATCCGCGATTATGTCCGGCGCTGCTATCCTGTCGCGCGGGTGTCACCAGCCTATGGCGTCGACGACGATAGTCTATTCCGGACGACGACGGACCTGCCCTCGGCCTTTGCCGCCATGGCAGGGCCAGCGACCTTTTCGACCGTCTATACGGCCGCCGACAAGGGTGGCCAGACCGTCAGCTGCGCCGAAGCTTGGGACCATATTGCCAACCGGTTGAGCCAGCCCGGACTGTTCGACGACTATGTCCGCCAGATCTGCCAGCGCACCGGTTACGACGTGGCCAACGCCGGGCAGCTTGCCCGGTGCCGCCAGCGACTGGGGCAGGTGGGCGGGATGATGATGGGGACGTCGCTGTCGCTGCAAGGCTTCCTCACCGACGTGCTGCTCGGCCGCACCGTCGGCGATGTGCTCTTCGAAGACAGTCCTGCGGCGGCAGCCCGGACGATGGCCAATCGTGCAATAATCTCCGGCGGCCTCGCCACCATGTCGGTCGCCAACGAATGGATGCCGACCATCCGCGCCACCGTCTTCGCGATCATGCTGTTCATGGTCCCGATCGCGATGCTGTTCATCCTGACGCCGATCAACATGCGCGTTGCCAGCTTCGCGCTCGGCCTGTTCGTCTTCGTGGCGCTGTGGGGCGTGATCGATGCCGGCCTGTACCAGCTGACCCTCGGCCGCGCGATGGCGACACTTGCCGAGATGCGGGCGAACCATCTCGGGGCCAACGCCTGGATCCTCGCGCCCTCGGCGGCGATGAAGGCGCTGGCGGTCTTCGGCAGCTTCCGCACCGCGGCCGCTGGCCTCGCCGGTGCCTTCGTCTTCACCGTCTTCCGCTTCTCCGGCAATGTCTTCACTGCGCTGACCAGCGGCTCGCTTCAGGCGCAGGTGCAGGGTTCCAGCGCGGCGGCGGGCGTCGGGACCAGCGAAGGCTATGCGTCGGCGCTCGAGGCGCAGGCATCGGCGGGCGGTACGTTCGCGCGGCGGTCCGCCGTGTCGAGCTTCGGTGACTTCGGCGAGCGGTCGACCTTCGTCGCAAGCCGGGCGTTCGGTGCGGCCGACACGGTTCTCGGGGAACATGGTGGCGGCGTTCCCGGTGTCCCGGCCTTCGGCATGGGCGGCCTCGACGCCTCTCGCGAACTGGGCGGTCTATCCCCTGCCCTGCGTGGACGCGACCCGAGCGCCCCGGCCGTCGCGCAAGCGGTTCGGGCCAACGCCGCGACCACGGCCATCCACAATTTCGCCGACAAGGACGCGCTGCGGCGTCTCGGCACGACCTATTTCGGTCCGGGCCAGGCGGGCGAGCGGGCATTCGCCGCCTTCTCGCACGGCATGACGCAGTGGAAGGCGTTCGGCGATGCCCGCGCCTATGACATGATGCGACAAGGTGCCGAGCGGCACTTCGAACGCGCCGGCTATTCGCCGGAAGATGCCGCGCTCAAGGCATCGACCGTGATTGCCCAGGCGTCCGCCGATCCCACCTTCGCTAAGCTGACCGCCAACGCCTTCGAGCAGGAGGCCATGCTGCGCAATGACCTGACCGGAGCGGAAGTGAACGCCGGGGCGATGGAAGGGCGGCGCGATCAGGCTGGCGCTCATGTTGCCGCGACCGAACGCGGCAACGTCGCGACTGAACAGGCGTGGCGTACCGGTGGTAATGCCGGCCAGCGCCGTGCCGCCGCCATGCTCGGGCTCCCACTCGAGGAAACCTCCCGGCGGATCGGGTTCATCACCGCTCTATCGGGAGAGGCACGCGCGTCTGCGATCGGGCAACTCGGCCGGGCGACCGGACGTAACGAGGCGCAAGTGCTCAAGGCGCTGGAGACCTACACCGCCGCTACGCAAGTCGGTACCGCCGACGGCGCGACCGCCGAGGTCACACGCGAGGGCAGCAGCGTCTATACGCGGACCCGTGACACGGCTGGCTACGACGTCGCCGAACGCGCCGGCAAGCTCGACGCACAACGCGAAGTCGGTCATGACGGCACCCGATCTGCCGCGCGGATCGGGGAGCAGCGGCGACAGGCAGACAATGCCGGCTTCGCTGAAGGTGCCGCCGCCGCTGGCGTCTCGGTGCGCGAGGCCGCGCGGCTCGACAGCTTTATCCAGGCGCTCACTCGCACGGCGGGTAATCAGGTCGACATGGCTGAGGGTGGCGCCGGCGGCATCGCCGACCGTGCGCGCAACGAACGGACGACGCGGATCGTCGACAACGAGCGGCTGACCCGCATGCAGGGTCTCCTCCATGAGCATGGGATCGAACTGTCGAAGCGACAGATCGCGATGGATCAGAATGGCGATCTCAACCTCAACCTGACGCCGCAGACCGCGGCGGCGATGTGGAAAGCGGGGCTGATCAACGAGAGTCAGCTCGGCGCGATCGCCGGCGGCGGCCACGCGCGCTTCAGCTTCGCGCATAACGATTTGCTGGTGTCGAGCAGCACCGGCTTCTCGCGCTCGGCGCGCGCCGATACGAGCACGCGCTTCGAGGCTGGCAAGCAGGCGGGGCCCGATACGATCGAGCATTTCCTCGGAGGCGGCGCCGAGGGTCACGCCGCGATGGCCAACTGGCTGCGCGGCGGGTTCGAGATGGACCGGAATGGCAACTGGCGGCTTAAGCCGCAGGTTGCCGACACCATCCAGCGGGATGTGACTGCGATCATGGCTCAAACCGGGTGGCAGCGAGGTGTAAATCGCTCGGCCGATCATACCGCATCATTTGGCACAAGCATCTCGGGTGGCCTTGGCGCGTCGACATTGCGGGGAGGCACTTCGGGCGGAAGCGTGCCATCAGGATCTGGCGGACAGCGTGTCGGCCAGATTTCTGGTACCGTTGGAATGGAAAGCATCGACCGCGGCGCAACAACGGATATAGCCAGTGCTACGTTGGACATCCTCAACTACGATGTTCGCGAGGCGATCGCCGGAGCGGAGTCTGCCGCGGCTAGGTCAAAGAGCCCGGCGATGACTTTCACACAGGAGCTTAGCCGCCAAGTTCTCGGCCCGGGCGGACTTCGAAATCGATACATCGAGCAAGCTGACGCGGCCCGGGGCACATTCGATCCATCGGCGCCTATCACGTCGTTCGAGCAGTCGTCGATCCTGAGGACTGGGCGCATGTCAATGCATCCCGAGGGTGGGCTGACTGACGGCGATTCAGCATTCAAGACTCGGAGAGATCAGTGAATTCCGTCCTTCAGTACGCCGATGTGGCGGAGGTGGCGTACTCCAGATCGCGGGTCGCTTGGATCCAGGGTCGGGTCCAACATCTCACCTGGTCTACGCGGGTGCCAGTGGGGTGCCTCTGGCCCAAGAATCCAATCGCCACGATCAAGCTTCCCACGCACGAAGCCAAACCCAAGAAAAAGGAAAAGGATGAACGGATTACAGATGAGCGCAAGGCAGTTTGCGACGAACGTGGCGAAGAACGGCGCAAGCATGGGCGCTTTCAACGACGCTGCACGCCCCACCCAATAAGACGCGATGGCTGCCCACCACACCTTTGCATACCAAGGGTGCCAAAACCAATCAGAAGCTCGCAAAGGCTCGAGCGGGCTGGCTTCGCCCAGATCCGTGACCAAGTCCTCTTCGTCACTCATGACCTTACCTTTCGGTTTTGGATGATAGCATATCCGCAGGCCGACATGAATTTGTTTGCCGGCTTCATCAGCGATCGCGATTCCAATCGGATCCTCCGGGGCCAATCCTATCCCGGACATTGGTGGTCGAAGTCGCTTGATGAACAGTGCCCCAAGCTGATCTCAGGCATTCAACCGCGCCGCCCGTATTCAAGGGAGGGGAGCCTTGGCTGAAGATCAGGTCTGGATCACGGTAGCCGAATTTTCTCGAAAGGCGCGCCTTTCTGCTCGACAGCTGCGAAGGTTGCGCCAGCGTAAGACACCCGGATTTCCAAGAGAATTTGACTTCGGCACTGGCAGCAAGCGCTGCCCACGATTTAAGTTGAGCGAAGTCGATGATTGGCTAAACTCACGGCTGTTATGGTAAATATGTCCACGAACAAGCTCGCCGCACATATAGTTGGAAGGATGCAGGCGGAGTCAAATTATCCACATCATATCGGACATATCTGCGGCGACACGCTTCACGATTTAGAACACGATCTCCACCTTGACGAACTGGGAGTGATGGTTGCCGAGGGCTGAGTTCATCCGGGTGGAAGCGCCCACGGAGCTTTCGCCAGCGTGTACGCGAGATGGTCGATCCCCGAATGCCACTTCGTGGGACAATGCAGTCGTTTACTACGCCTACTTCGGACGACCGTTTTTGGGAGATGCGGTCGTTCATGGCCGCACCGGTGCTGAAATGCACCTGACGCCGGCTATCGGAGGACGAGCAGCTGGCTGCTGTGCGTCCTTCCTACCCTCATCAGCAGTGGAATTACGTCTTCGGAACGTTATAGTGTTCCCACTAACGGGTGGGGTACATGAAAGTTCTTCTCTCCGCGCTCGTCGCCACGAGTGCGCTTACGAGTGTAGCGTACGCTGCGGATAAACCGGTGATTGGCCCGGCGCCTTCCTGGGTGAAGCCTGTTACTCCACCTCCGGTGCCCGTAAAGGCGGACGAAGCGCCGGTTCGCATCCTGCTGTCCGATCAGCAGGTCGCGTTGGAACCCGGACGGCAGACCGTCTACTCCGAAACATCGCTGAAGATTCAGACGCCGCAAGGCCTAGCCGCCGGCAACATATCGCTGCCGTGGCGCCCCGAGACCGACGTGCTTACGGTCCACAAACTTCTGATCCGTCGCGGCGACCAGACCGTCGACGTGCTTAAGTCTGGCCAGACGTTCACGGTTCTCAGGCGTGAACAGAATCTGGAGAGCGCGACGCTGGATGGCGTCCTCACGGCCAATATCCAGCCCGAGGGCTTGCAGGTCGGCGATACGCTAGAGTTCGCGGCGTCAGTTTCGTCAAGCGACCCGACGCTAAAGGGGCACGTCGAGCAGATCGCGGGAGCCTGGAACGGCTTTCCAATCGGACGGGCGCATCTCCGTGTGCAGTGGCCGACCAGCCTACGAGCGCGCCTCCGGCAGACGGCCTCCCTACCCGCGTTGAAGCCAACGAAGATAGGCGACACGTCCACTGTCGAGCTCTCGCTCGACAACGTGGAGCCGATCATTCCGCCAAAGGGAGCGCCGGCTCGTTACCGCATCGGGCGCCTTGTTGAGGTGACCGATTACGCCTCTTGGGCCGATTTGGGGGCGCTCATGGCGCCGCTTTATGAGAAGGCCGCCGCGATCCCGGCGCAAGGTTCCTTACGGTCAGAGTTGGAGCGCATACAGAGCCTCTCGTCCGACCCAAAGGTCCGCACCGAGGCAGCGCTCGCACTGGTGCAAGACAGGGTGCGTTACGTCGCGCTCGCGATGGGAGCGGGCGGCTACGTTCCCGCCGACGCCGAGACGACGTGGTCGCGCCGGTATGGCGACTGCAAGGGCAAGACAGCCCTTTTACTCGCACTTCTTCACGCCATGGGGATCGAGGCGGAACCAGTCGCGGTCAGTACGACCTTCGGCGACGGCCTTGACGCACGTTTACCCATGGTGGGGCTGTTCAATCATGTGCTGGTTCGAGCATCCGTGACCGGACGCACTTACTGGCTGGATGGTACCAGGACGGGCGACACAAGCCTCGACAGACTGACCACACCCAATTTCGGTTGGGGTCTTCCACTGGTCACCAAGAGCGCGGCGCTCGTCCGAATGATTCCCACGCCGTTGGCAGTGCCGACACAGGACACTTCCATTCGGATCGATGCGAGTGCTGGCATCTCCGTGCCCGCGCCAACGAAGATCGAGACCATCTTGCGCGGGGACGACGCCATCGGAACTAGCGTGGCTCTGGCGAATCTCGCTGGAGAGGCACGAGATCGAGCACTCAGGGACTATTGGAAAAATCAGTACGACTTCATCGACGTAAAAACTACAAGCGCCACATTTGATCCGAAAACCGGTGAGCAGCACCTGATTATGGAAGGCACCGCCAAGATGGATTGGTCGGGCGGCTCCTACCAGACCGACGGCACGAGTGTTGGTTACCGGGCCGATTTCAGTCGTGATCCAGGCCCGGACCGAGACGCACCATTTGCTGTCCCATACCCAACGTTTACTCGTACGACGGAGACCATCGTCCTCCCGAAAGGGCGCGGCGATTTCAAATTGGGAACAGGGCTCGAGGTAGACCAGACCACCGCAGGGATACAATATCGCAGGCACGCCACGATCAAGGACGATGTTTTCACGATCGAGAAGACGGAGCGCAGCGTCACGCCTGAGATCCCAGCCGAGGACGCGCAGGCAGCCCAAGCAGCGCTACATACGCTCGCGGATCATCCCGCCAACCTGCGCAAGCCGCTTGGCTATGAAGCGTCCGAAAAAGAGGTCGCAGCTGCCCGCGCGAACACCCCATCGAATGCGTTCGAATATGGCAGGCGAGCCGGTCTTTTCATCGACCAGGGCATGCGGAAGGAGGCTTTGGCGGATTACAGTAAGGCCATCGAACTCGACCCGACTAACGTCTGGGCCTGGTCAAATCGCGGCATCACAAGGGTTCAGGAAGGCGACCTAGCTGGCGCACGCGCCGATCTTGACAAGGCTGAGGCGCTTGACCCCACCTATGTGCAAATCTTCATTGGCCGGGGCATGTTGGCTGACGTCGAGCATCGTTCGAAGGATGCAATCGACGCCTACACAAAGGCTCTTCAGCGGGAACCCGGCAACGGTTACGCGCTGACGCAGCGAGCTGCCGCGTACGCTGCACTAGGCGATCAAGGCAAAGCAATCGCAGACCGTACTGCGAAAGCGGATGCCGACGTGACGGCCAATCCCGACGCCGCTTCTCCGTACCTCGATAGAGGCAACCTGATGCTGGACATCAGGCGCTTCGATGACGCGATTAAGGATTTCGACAAAGCTCTATCGCTTGAACCCAAAAATGCCATGGCGCTGGCGGATCGGGGGATGGCTCGTGCTTGGAAGGGAGACCTAGAAGCCGCCTCGACCGACCTGAATGCCGCCTTTGCCATCGACCCAAAAAACGTCGTTGTGTTCCGCGCACGTGGTCTCATTGCGCAGCAAAAGGGGGCATGGCGCGACGCGATCGCGGCGTACACTTCGGCTTTGCAGCTTGAGCCGTCGAGCGGCTTTGCGCTGGGTCATCGCGCCGAGGCAGCTCGCGCGGCGGGCGATAACGAGGCTGCCCTTCGCGATGCGGCCGCGGCAATCAAGCAGCAATCCGGATGGATTGAGCTCTATCTGTTGCGAGCGAATGTCTTGCGTAGCCAGGGCAGAGAGATCGAAGCGCTTGCTGAAGCCAAGGCCGTCACCGCTGCCAATCCAGACAACAGCTACGCTCATGTCGTGGCCGCTAACATCTACAGCGCTTTCCATAAGGACGCAGAGGCAATGCGCGCCTACGACAAGGCTATCGCGCTTAAGCCCGAGGCGTACGTCTACCTGAATCGCAGCCTCCGCAGGCCGAAGTCCGATTTGGCGGGTCGCCGGGCGGACCTCGATGCTGCTCTGAAGCTTGAGCCAAATCTTACCGAAGCCATTGCGCAGAAGGCCGATTTGCAGGCGGAGAGCGGAGACCTCACTGGGGCGATCTCGACTTATTCGTCCGCCCTCGAGAAGTCTCCAGATGACCTTGCGCTTCTTATGGGGCGTGGCATCGCTTACGCTCGTTCGGGTGAAGCTGCCTATGCTGACGCTGACTTCCAGCGGGCGAGAGGGAAGGAGGCCGAGCCGGTGATCCTCAACAATATGTGTTGGGCGAAGGCGACTGCCGGCGTGGCGCTAGAATCAGCGCTTGCTGATTGTAATGCGGCACTCGCAAAAGCGCCCGACATGGCCGGATATCTCGACAGTCGAGGCCTGGTTTTGCTCCGGCTAGGTCGAATCGATGACGCTATAGCCGACTATGACCGGGCGCTCGCCAAGAGTCCGAATATCCCGTCGTCCCTGTTCGGCCGAGCAGTAGCCTGGGCGCGTAAGGGTGATCGCGCGAAGGCTGAAAGCGACGCTGCCGCTGCTGCAAAAATCGATCCGGATATCCAAGCCGACTTTGAGCGCTACGGCGTCAAGCCGTGACGGATTTGTCGCAGGCAGGCACGCTTAAGCAAACGGCAGTTATTGTGAAAAGCGGTCTTTCGAAACTGCTTGGCTGAATGACTTCGATTGGTCGCCGACGGTCGCTGGGATAAGGCGTGCAGTACGCAAGCCGCAAAACTGCATTCATGATTGACCGGGGCATAGGCTTTCACAAAATCGGATGATGGCTTCACCGAAGACGCTGAATGCGACGAACCTCTCGGCACTGGGAGCCGCCAGGCTGGCCGAGTTGCTTCTGGAACTGGCGCAGGGAGATGCCGCCATGAAGCGGCGTCTGCGGCTCGAACTGGCGAGCCAGACGGGCGGCACCGATGTTGCCGCGGAAATCCGCAAGCGCCTCGCGTCGATCGCCCGATCGAAATCCTTCCTCGACTGGAACAAGGTTCGTCCGTTGGCGCAGGACCTCGATACGCAGCGATCAGCCATCATGACCCATGTCGCGCCAGCGCATCCGGGAGAGGCGTTCGAACTCCTCTGGCGCCTGATCGACATGGCGCCAGCCATCTACGACCGATGCGACGACAGCAATGGAACGGTCGGTAGCGTCTTCAGCCAAGCCCTGGAAGATATCGGCGACATCGCCCCACAGGCCCGGCTCGACCCGGTTCGCTTGGCCGACCGCATTCACGAAGCGCTCTGCGCCAATGATTATGGCCAGTTCGATGGTCTGATCCCGCTGATGGCGGAGGCCCTCGGGACGGACGGCCTGACCATGCTGAAGGCGAAATTCGAAGAGCTTGCGGCAAGACCGCCAGCCATTTCCGACAACGACAGTCGCAAGGTCGTTGCCATCGGCCCGCGCGGCGCGATGTTCAAGGACGACTATGCCGCGCGGCATCAGGCTCGCCTTGTCCATAGCGCGCTTGCCGACATTGCCGACGCAATGGGAGATGTCGATGGCTATGCCGCTCTCCACTCGGAGGCGGACCAGGCCAATCCAGCGATCGCGGCAAGAATTGCCGAACGGCTTCTGGCGTCCGGCCGACCCGAGGATGCGCTGGCAGCGTTGATGCGCGCCGAGGTCGGGATGGGTGTGGGTGGCCACTGGCCCGAATGGCAGAGGGTGCGGATCGATGCGCTGGAAGCGTCGGGCAGGATCGGCGATGCGCAGCACGAACGGTGGCAGACGTTCGAGCGGAACCTCAACAAGGAATATCTGAAAGCCTTCATCAAGCGGCTGCCGGACTTCGACGACATTGAGGCGGAGTCGAAAGCCCTTGCCTATGCATCCCGGTTTCCCGATTTCCATCAGGCGCTGTCGTTCCTGGTGGAATGGCCCGCGATCGATGACGCGGCCCGGATGATCCTCGCCCGCCATGCCGAACTGAACGGCGACCATTACTGGCTTCTGGGCTCAGCCGCGGAGGCGATGGAACAACGTCATCCCTTGGCCGCGACGCTGATTCTGCGAGCAATGATCGATTTCTCGCTCGATAAGGCCCGATACAAGCGATACCCCCATGCCGCCCGCCATTTGCAGACGTGCACCCATCTCGACAGCAAGATCTATGACTACGGCGAGCACGCCGACCATCAAAGCTATATGGTTGGTCTCAAGGCTCGCCACGGACGAAAGAGCGGCTTCTGGAATGCATAAAGGGCCTATTGGGACATACCTGCCGACCGTACCCCAACGATTCAACGGCAGGTATTGCCGAAAGCCGAAGTTGGCCATCGACGTTGGGAATGACCACGATGTTGGACGTTTCCGAAAGGCCGCTATTGGTGCCGATTAGGCAACAGCAGACGTTCGGATGCGGCAAGGCAATGATTCTCTTCGACCCACGTACGCCACGCAGAAAGAAGCTGCAGAACTACGCCGGTGCCGAAGCGACCTCGTCGGGCGTGATACCGTGGAAGAAAAACCGAAGAATGTAGCGGTCAAACGCCGTCAAGGTTTCGATCCCGAGAGCAGCTTCGAGACCGTTGCGGCGGAAAAGGTTCAACGCGTTCCGGAGATCAAGGTCCGCCTGTGAAAAATCTATATAGCGTGCCATGTGCAGCTTGCGCGAGATCATTCGCGGAAGGCCGTATTCTTCCAAGTTGTGCACTGCTGGTGGCAGAAATGCGTGACTAACCTTACCAATGAAACCGCCAATATCGACAGATGAGTTGACAATCATCTTATGAAGCTCATTAATGTCGCTCAGAAGTGCCGAGAGCTTGAACGTAATCGTCCTCTCCAACTGAAAAAAGTCCTCGATATCAATTCCGTTGCCAGAGAGCTGCCGCAACATCCTCGGTATGTCGGTCGTCCAGTTCGCCGCTAGCGCTTTAACCACCCCCACCACCCGGCTGTACGGGGCATCCCATCCGGAAGGCTTAAGAGTGATTACTTTGTAGAGCATTCGCTCCCAGTCAGAAGGATTGCTCGAGTTCAGATAGCCGAAACCCTTCCAATCTTCAGGATTGTCTTTCATATCACCAGCAATCCGAAGCAAAAAATCCGCGTCGCTGTCTTGCAGTAGGTTATCTCTTTTGATTCGTGCGACGTTTTCGACCCCAACAATATCCGACATTTGCCGCTTATACTCGATAATTCTCTCGATCTGGCGTTCATTCAAACTTTCACGATCTTGGGTTTCATCTAGACCGCCAAGGACAGTGTCAGGGAACTCGATCTGAAGCTGCATATCTTCATCTTTTGGCGGTGAGTCCAAAAGATATATATGGCCTACAAAATGCTTGAACATGCGGCCACCTCGGCCGATTATGTTTTTGTATGTGAAATCCTTAAGGTTGTTCTGTCCTAACTTACTTTTCCATATGACGACGTTTTGCGCGGATGTGTTCACGCCCTCAATGATTGAAGACGTCGAAACGATGCTGTCGAAGCCTTTCTCATGCTCGAAAAGCACGACTTGAATCTGGCTGAGGCACCTGTGCATCCGCCCGTTGTGCACGCCAACGCCGCGCTCCACGAGGTCGGCTAGTACCCAGTTCTCTTGATAATTCTCGCGAAGCCACCTAGCGAAATGGTTTGTATGAACTCGGTCGACTTTGCTCATTCGAGCCACAACGAGATCAGCTATCCTCTTTATCTCGGCATATGTTCCGGCATAGACGAGAGATTTCTCGTTTCGCGGAGATATGATCGACAGAAGCGCTTCAGATTTCTTTTTCGCGTCTCCGCCAATCTCCTTGTAAACCTCATGTTTTTCGAGGAATACGGTGTTGAAATCGAGAAGTTCTAGAAACTCCATGTCGCGCGTGAAGACGTTATCAGCCAGTCTTTTGATGTTCGGAGCCAGATAGTAACGCTGCTCAGCCCGGCGAGATAGCTGGACAATTGCCTTGATGAGTGACGGAGCCCGCTCCTTATCGTGGGCAATACTTGCCTTGTAGAACTCATCAATGACCAAAAGATCGATTTTCTTAAGCTTCTTAATGTAACCGAACGCTCGCTCTTGCGGAAAGATCAAAATATTCCGAGTTTCTAGAGGTGCGTCAGGCGCAGTGATAATGCCGTAATCGCGCGAAAACTTCTTGTACAGGCGGCGGCGAGTTTCATCCATCAAGGCGATAGTGGGCACAATGATCACCACCGTGTCCGGTCGCTTCGAAGCGATAAACGCGTCTATGATGAAGCTCTTTCCGAAGCTCGTCGGTGCGCTCACGGCGATACTTTTGCCGCTGAGAAGCTTCGACAAAACGGTGGCCTGCTCTCGATGCAATGTGGCGGTTCGGTTACCGACATCCACAGCGAACGCCTCATGGACGAATTTCTGATCCCACGACGCATTCTCAAGCTGCAGATACGGGAAAAGCCCCGCTGCTCGAACCAACTGATTCAAGACCTGAGGATATGGCGTTTTGCTGCGGTCTAGATCACCCAACAGCCTTATCAGTATATTTCGCGCAGCTAGGTCGTTGCCGCCTTCGATGAGGTCATTGACCTCGGAGCATGCAGCAAACACCTCCATCACTTCGCCCCCTTGTAGAAAGAGACTGCTCCCAAGAAGGTGTCGACAATCGCCTTCTTATCCGGAACCGGGAAGAGGATCAGGTGGAATTGAATGTCGCCATATTTATGGACCTTGGACGATCCGGAAATCTGCTTCGAGAAATAGGCCTCGGCTCTTTCTTTGTGATGAGCAGAGATTGCCTTACGATATTCTTGGGAAAGCTCAGCACATTTCGCCGTCTCGGCGCACTGATGAATAATGAGGATCGGAACGTGAATCTTCGGCTTTAGATGATCGATTGAAACTTGGCTGCTCAAGGCTGCCTTGATTTTTGATCTTAGCGCCGGAGCCAGAACCAACTGGTCAAGGTCAGACACGTTGGTGATGATTGCGTTTTCTTTTTTCAGCTTGCCAGTGTCTAGACTTGCGTAAACCGAATTTACCACCGCGTCCAAGCGCGCATCGGCGATGGAATTATAAAATTTCGCTTCGCCGAACCACAGAGTGAAGTCTTCGCTATCTTTGCTGACCACGATATGAACGCTATCGGCACCCTTGGCATTATCCTGTACATTCTGTTTATAAAATATCTTGGGTACAACTGGCAGCGCCTTGTAGTGGTTTTTCATGATTCCATAGAGAAAAACTTCAGCGATTTCACTTCCCTGGCCGACCTCATCCTTGTCAGTAAGCCTGAGGTTCCGAGCCGCAGCTACCAAGGCCGAATGGCTCTGATCAACCAGCGCCAATCGCTCCCGCTCAGAAAGGGCAGTTTGAGCGATATTGTCCCAAAGATAACTTTGGAATCGACTGCTGAGCCATTTCCCATCTTCGAAGTCATTCACTAAGCTCAAGACACGCTTGTTCAACAGCGCCTTCAGCTGGGTGACATTCGTGATATTCGATAATGAATCGTCTATAAGCGTCTCGAAGGCGATATTGATCATACGACAGACCGCCTTCGCGGAAACCGAAAACAGACTACGGATCGTACTCTCAAAAGCTCGAGCGCTCTCTGCATCAAAAAAATGCCCTCTCCCCACCACCTTCTCTTGGGCTCCCAAGAAAAGAGCAGGGTGTCAAGCATGTCGTGTACAGGGATCAGGATAGCTCTCGTCATAAGTTTCGCCCCGGGTTCGAGGATGCACTTCAAATGCGAACAAACATGGAACTTTATAGGGGTCAAGGCTTCATTGATGTACGGACGAGGATTTCAGGGCAAACGATAATGATTAAACGCTGGCCGGCTGCAACGAGGCGGCGCTTGCTGGCGATCACCGGCCTGATTTGCGGAAAAGAAACAGAAATGGAACAGGCTAGACTACGTCTGCGGTGCTCTGGCAGAATACGCCGCTGACTTTGGAGATATGCTCTTGGCGAACGACATCATCAATCTTACGGTTCATGAACATCGCAGGATCGACGGCGGGTTCGAAGTCCGGCTTCGAGGGGCGCCGCTTCCGGTCAGTGGTCTTACGCAGAAGGTCGTCGACGATTTGCATGAACTTTATCGCCGACGCAGTTCTAAAGCTCATGGGCGCTTCGCCGCCGACGTCGTACAGTTTCCGACGCAGACCTTCATTCAAACATACATTGACGAGGGCACGACGGCGGAGGCGTTCGCCGCGCTAACCGGCGACATGATGACGACGCTGGACGTGCGGGCGAGGACCCGACCGAATGCCGGCGGGGGACATGTCCTGTTCGCTCACTTCGAGACCGAGGGTCGCCAGTTCCTGCTCGTCGCCATCGTCAACGAGAAGTGGGGCGCCCGTCTGACCCAGGATCTTGACATGCACGAAGCACCGCACATCGACATGGAAGGCTTCCGCTTCGCCGGTCGGATCGGCATCTCAGGATGGCAAGCAGGCGAGGCGCGCTATATCGGCTTCCTGAAGGGGCGCGGCAACGTGGCCGAGTATTTCAAGGAGGTGCTCGGCTGCGAGGAGACGGTTCTCGAAAAGGCCGACACGCAAGGCCTCGTCGATATCTTCCGTGATTTTGCCGACAGCCGGGGTCTAACCGGGGAGGGGCGCGAGGACTTTATGCGTCGGGCACGGTCGATCTGCGAACGGTCGGCTCGCACTCGAACCGAACTCGACTTCACGGCACTGGCCAACGAACTCGTGCCAGACGCTCCGGATGATTTGCTCGAGCGTCTCAACGATCCGGAGCGGAACCTGACCGACGGTTTCGTGCCGAACGTGTCCGTGTTGACTACGCTGGTGCGGTTCAAGGCGCGAACCGATGATTGGACGATTGAGTTTGACCGCAATGCCATCACCAGTGAGTCGATCACCTTCAACGAGGATGATGAGACGCTCGTGATCCGCAATCTGCCTGAGCAGCTTGTGGCCCGCCTGCACCAAGAGTTCGGTCTCGATGCCGAGGCTTAGCTTCGGCGATCTCATTCCGGTCTATCGCGCTACGGTATTCGATGGACCCGGACGGGACGGCCACGTCGTCGTGGGCGACGCTGTGATGGCGCAACTGCTTCTTAGGATTGACGGCGACCCCGAGGAAGGCGCGGAGACTGGCCTAGTGCTGCGATCGGAGCGGAACGAGGTTGCGCCCGGGGCCGACGTGCTTGTGCGCATCGATGCTCCGCGCGTCGGCCTCGGCCTGTTCGCTCGCACGACGGATGATCTACTAAAGGGACCCAGGGTCTGCATCGCAGAGCCGCAGGCCTACTACGTCAAAGATGTCGACTTCGCCCGAGGGGACGCACCCGTTCCGGATCTTATCGTGCGCTATCGGACGATGCTCAAGCTGGTGACCTTGTTTGGCGAGGCGGCATCCTACTTTGACGAGACGCGTGCCGAACTCGTGTTCGTCAAGGACGGCAAGTTCGTCGTGCCCGTGACGTACGGCGTGCACGAGTTGACGATGATGGCCATCGACAATGCTAACGCCCTGCTTGATCTCTTCGACCGAGACGAACACCGGGAACAAAAGCTCGAGATTCTTGGCGGGGCGCTCATGGACATAGCGCATGCGCATCCGCATAAGCTCCGCTTTTCCTATCTGGTCGCCAATCTCAACGCGGTCCTCAAGGCCGTGCAGGACGGCTATCGCCTGTTCGCCTCGAGCTTCTCCTACGCTAAGATCCGCAGTCAGCTGGAAGATGCTCGGATCGATTTTGCCACCAAGATCCATAAGACGATCGTGGACATACAGGCTCAACTGCTCGGCTTGCCCGTGGCGAGCGTGATCGTTGCGTCACAACTGAAGGTCGCCAAGGCCTGTAGCTTGGACCTCTGGACGGACGTTGCCGTGCTGGCCGGCGCTTGGATCTTCGTCGGACTACTCATGTTCGGGGTGATCAACCAATGGCTCACCCTAAGCGTGCTCTCGACAGAGATTTCGCGCCAGAAAGCCAAGCTGAAGAGCGATTATGCCGCTATTTCAGAACAGTTCGACGACGTCTTTAAATCGCTCGGTTGGCGGGTGTGCTGGCACCGCATCGTTCTCGCGATCATTGCATTGGTGGCTGTCATAGGTGCGCTGTTCGCGACGTTCGCTTTCTACAATGTGGTGCAGACGGATGTCGCGGCATGCCTCACGGGACGATCGGCTATCGGCAACGCCATGTAGCCGGCGGCGAGGTTCGCGGACGCCTGGCATGCGGCCAAGATAGGACGTCGATCGAGGAGGCCCCGCTCACAGCCGGCGCTCGCTATTGCGAAAGGCTGATCGGCTGTCTCAAGCGGCAGGTCACTTATGACGGCCTTTAGTCCACAAGCTGTCGGTCAGGGCATCCGGCTTGAAGGACCGGAATATCCCAAAGCCGGTCGATTGCAATGCCGCGATAACCGGAGAAACGAATGGCGGATTTCAACGAGCAGCTTCGGGTTGGCAATGTCTCCTTTGTCAGCGGTTGCGACCGAGATAACCGGTCTCAAGCCAACGGCAAGTTTCGGCACAACCGGACGCTGAGCGTGTGGGGGCTGAACGACCGACTCTGGTCGAAACCTGCCGCGGTAGCGACGACCCAATAGCGGTTACTCGGAGGTGACCTTTAGGCATCCCGCTCGATCGGACTGCTTCAAGCGGCCAACGATCGTCACGTACAACGGCGTCGCCTGGAAGGTGCCTTTATGGCTCGCTTCGGCTGAACCGGGACTTCGAGTTCAGCTGCAACCCCCGCCTTCTCAGCTAACTGGATGATCTCACGCTCCCACTTGAGAAACCAGGCTGCCTTCTCCTCTTCGAGTTCATATCCATCATAAATCCGTTCCATTCCAACCTTCAGGTGGTTCAGCATCGCTTCGGCCGTCTCGAAGTCGATCTTCAGCCTCTTGGTGTTGCTCCGCGCCGTTCGTCGAAAATCGTGCGGGCAAAAGCGTTCAATGGACCTGTCGGCGATCTTCTCCATTCGGGCCAGCACGCGATCCCTGGCCTTGTACCAGCCGGTGGTACGCGGCCCTTCCACCCTTTCGGCGGGAAAGACCCACTCGTGATTACTCGCGAATAGTTGCTGCCCCCAGGGCCCCAGGGCGATGGCATGCGCCGTCGAGTTCTTGGATCGGGCGGCGGGGATCGTCCACACGCCATTCTCGATCTCGGAGCTACGAGCCTTGACCAGTTCGTTGATCCTCGTCGCGGTCAGAAGGGATAGGATCAGGCCACGCCGGAAATCGCGTTTCTCCAGCGCTACGGCCTGTAGGAACCAGCGGATCTCATCGAGGTCGAGCTTACGCGTTCGACGTGTTTCAACGAACTTCAAATCTCCCAGCCGCCGGGACGGGTCGTTTTCCAGGCCGACGACCAATCCACGCAAGCCCGCCGCCCAGCCGAAGAACACCTTCAGTTCGGCGGCCAGCCGGTTCGCCCGGACCTTGGCGGTTTCGCCCTTCTTCGAGACCAGTTTGATCAGGTCTTTCTCGGTCACTTCGTAGATGATCTTCGCACCCAATATGGGTGCGATATCGCGATCGTAGATGTCCTGCTTGTCCTTGATCGTGCGCGGCTTGTTCAGGCGCTTGGCCCGCGAGGCGCGCCCTTCCCGCGCGGCCGTCATGTAGAGGGCGTGCGCACGGGCGACGGTCATCTCCGCCCGTGCCGCCGCCTCGCGAAGCGCCTCACGCGGGTCGACGCCGGTTTCGACGTTATTATTGAGTTGCCGCGCCCATTCGCGGGCATCGCCGATCCGGTACGCAGGATAGCTGCCCAGCGTCATCTTCACCGTCACATCCTGATCCGGAAGGCGACGGCGATACTTCCAGGTCTTCTTACCGCGGGCACCGACCTCGATGACGAGGCCAGGCGTCTGCGGATCGGTGAGCGAGCCGGACTTCAGATTATCCAGGCTGGCCGGAGTGAAAGGCTGTCTCGATGCCACGTTTCGAATCCCTCACGGGCTGCGAAGCGACACAAAAACGCGGGCACAAATCGGGCACAATACGCGTCCGCATGAGGCCATTTCAGGCCGCATTCGTCCACATCCGAATTTTGTAGGACCGCGCTCAAGGTATTCACTTTACAGCCGAATCGAGTGATTCTGCTGGCTGGGGCGGCAGGATTCGAACCTGCGTATGACGGTACCAAAAACCGTTGCCTTACCGCTTGGCGACGCCCCAGTGGAGAGGCGCGCCTTATACCGGGCGCGCCGCTCTTGAAAAGCCCCTAATGCGGGGAAAATCGTCAGCCCAGGCGGCGCATCCAGCCGTGCGGATCGGGGGCCTGGCCGCGCTGGATCGATACCAGCTGGTCGCGCAGGCGGGTGGTCAGCTGGCCGGGACCGCCGCTGCCGATGGTGAAGCGGCCTGCGGGCTCCGCAACGCTACCGATCGGAGTGACGACGGCGGCGGTGCCGCAGGCGAACGCCTCGACCAGGCGACCGCTGGCGGCGTCGGCACGCCACTGGTCGATGGCATAGGGCTCCTCGCGCACCGTCAGGCCCTGCGCGCGCGCGATGGTCAGGATCGAATCGCGGGTGATGCCGGGCAGGATCGTGCCGGTCAGCGGCGGCGTGACCAGCGAGCCGTCGTCGAACACGAAAAAGACGTTCATGCCGCCCAGCTCCTCGACCCAGCGACGCTCGACCGCGTCGAGGAAGACGACCTGGTCACACCCGTTGGCGATCGCTTCCTTCTGGGCGAGCAGGCTGGCGGCATAGTTGCCGCCGCACTTGGCCGCGCCCGTGCCGCCGGGAGCCGCGCGGGTATAGCCCTGGCTGACCCAGATCGACACGGCGGGCGCGCCGCCCTTGAAATAGGCGCCCACCGACGAGGCGATGACCATGTAGAGATATTCGGACGAGGGCTTCACGCCCAGGAAGACCTCGCTGGCGAACATGAAGGGGCGAAGATAGAGCGCACCGCCGTCCTGTTCGGGAATCCAGTTGCGCTCCACCTCGACCAATCGTTCAACCGATTCCAGGAACAGCTCCTCGGGCAGTTCGGGCATCGCCATGCGCCGCGCCGAATCCTGGAAGCGGCGGGCATTGGCCTCGGGCCGGAACAGCGCGGTGCCGCCATCGGCCAAGCGATAGGCCTTCATCCCCTCGAAGATCTCCTGCGCATAATGCAGGACCGAGGCGGCCGGATCGACCTGGAGCGGCACGCGCGCGGTAATCTGCGCGTCGTGCCAGCCCTTGTCGTCGCTATAGCGGATCAGGGCCATGTGATCGGTGAAAACGCGCCCGAAGCCGGGATCGACCAAACGCGCCGTCCGCTCGCTCGCCTCGACCGGGGTCTGGCTAGGATCGAACCGAAACGTAAGGGATTGATGCGCTTCCATGATCAACTCTCTGTTTTGGGTTGCCGTGGCCTAGGCGCTGTGAGTAGACGGGTCAACATGGCTGCCTCGAACCAGTCCGCATCGGCACAGTTTCTTCGTGAACCCGAACTCCGCAGGGGTATGGAATTGCTGTATTTCGGCAATAGCCACCTCGTGCGATCCATCGATCGTGGCCTGGCCGCGCAAGGGCTGGGGCGCGCGCATCACCGCGCGCTCTATTTCATGGCGCGGCGGCCCGACATGACGGTCAGCGAGCTGTTGTCGCTCCTGGCCATCACCAAGCAATCGCTGGGGCGCGTGCTCAACGAACTGGCAAGCCGCGACCTGGTGGAGACGCGGCCCGGCGACCGCGACCGGCGGCAAAGGTTGCTGCGGCTGACCCCGGCGGGTGCGGCGATGGAGGCCGAGCTGTTCGACGCGCTGCGCGAAAAGCTGGCCAAGGCCTATGCCCGCGCGGGGCAGCAGGCGGTGACCGGGTTCTGGACGGTGCTGGAGGGGTTCATCCCCGAGAATGAGCGCGCCCGGATCGAGGAACTGCGTTCCAACGACGGTTGATTCCGGTTCGCGCGAAGGTGTTGCGAGCGAGGCTTCGCGCCTTCGCGAGAACCCCAGATCAGCGCCGCGCCGCCGCCGCCATTTCCCGATTGCGCCGTTCCGACGCCGCGAGCGTGTCGGCCATCAGCCGCTGGAGCGCATCCCCGGCATCGAGCACATTGAGCCCTTCGCGGGTCGAGCCGCCGGGACTGGCGACCCGATCGGCGAGGACGGCGGGTGACGCATCGGCACCGATCGCCATGGCCCCTGCCCCATCGACCGTCGCCAGCGCCAGTTGCCGGGCGAGATCGGGATCGAGCCCGAGCGCCACGCCCGCCTGCGCGATGGAATCGATGAAGCGGAACACGAAGGCCGGGCCACATCCGGCCAGCGCGGTGACCGCGTCGAACTGCCCCTCATCCTCGATCCATGGTGCCAGGCCGAGCGGCCGGGCGAGCGCCTCGGCCGCCGTGCGGACGGCCGGATCGTTCGAGCGGGTAAAGAGCGCCGTGACCCCCTGCCCGATCGCCACCGGCAGATTGGGCATCATCCGGACGACCGCGTCCGCCGGAATGCGCTCGGCCAGCGCCCGTTCCTCGACCCCGGCCAGGATCGAGAGGAGGAGCCGGGGGCGCAGATGCGACAGGGTCGGCGCAATATCGTCAAGCTGCTGCGGCTTGAACCCCAGCATCAGGGTCGCCGGTCGCTCGTCGGTCGGCAGCGCGGTCAGCGAACGGACGCCCCCGGGCGCGCGCGTTCCGCTTCGTGTAATCACCGTGACCTGGGCGGGATCCAGCCCCTCGGAGAGCCAGCGACGGAGCATCGCGCCCGCCATGTTGCCGCAACCGATCAGCCAGATCGGCCCGTCGGGAAAACCGCTCACGTCC
This sequence comes from Sphingomonas sp. 1185, assembly GCF_040544655.1. Lineage (NCBI taxonomy): Bacteria > Pseudomonadati > Pseudomonadota > Alphaproteobacteria > Sphingomonadales > Sphingomonadaceae > Sphingomonas > Sphingomonas sp. 1185. Next base: position 187,732 of record NZ_JBEPKL010000002.1, on the reverse strand, counting down.
CAGCTCCTCAGGCTTCGCCATGCGTCTCGATAAGAGCGGCGGCCAGGGCCTCGCGCGGGGTCTTGCCGCCCCAGAGGACGAACTGGAACACGGGATAGAAACGCTCGCATTCCTCGATGGCCGATTCGACCAGCAATTCGGTGGCGGACAGAGAGATGGTGCCCTCGTCCCCGCCATCGACCATCGCCGCGTGGCGGTAGAGCAGGATGCCGCTGTTCGACCAAAGCTCGAAATGGCCGATCCACAGCTGTTCGTTGACCAGCGCCAGCGCCTCATAGATGCTGGCGCGGCGATCCTCGGTCACCTTGATATCCGGAAAGGCCAGGAATTGCAGCACGCTGTCGTCATCGCGCCACAGCGCGCGCAACTCATAGCTGGCCCAGCTGCCCTTGACCGTCGCGACGATCTCTTCGTCATGGCGCTCATGCTCCCACCCATGCGCGGCGAAATACGCCTCCAGCATGTCGATGGGCGCCGATTCCTCGGTTTCGTGATCGTGCGATTCAAGCATCGTGGCTTCCTGCGAACAAAACCAGACCGTGACAGGGTGCACCCTGTCCGGCCCCGCCGCAAGCAGCGACCCCACGAAAACTGTGGATAGCTGCCCGCCCGCTGGGGACAGGCAGCGAACCGATGGTATCCGTCGGGATCAGGATTCCGCCCCGGTCACGGGCGCGCTCGCCAGCCGGGCTTCCAGCGCGTCGAGCCGCGCCTTCAGCGCATCGGCCTCGTCCCGCGCGGCGACGGCCATCGCCTTGGCGACCTCGAACTCCTCGCGGCTCACGAAGTCGAGCCCGCCGATCCATTCGCGCGCGCGCGAACGGGCGCTGGCCTCCGCCTCACGCCCCATGCCCGCCACGGTGCCGGCCAGGCCGTTCATCACCTTGGCGAAATCGTCGAACAGCTTGTTGTCGGCCTGCATGATCAAATTCCCAAAAATCGTTTCACAGCATTTGGGACGTCTGGGCGCGCGGCACAAGGCTTTCCGCATTCGGATTGAGCTGACCGATCCGCCAGTTGAGCACGCCCGCGAACGAAAGCCATATCAGATAGGGCAGCATCAGCCACGCCGCGCCGCGCCGGATACGGGCAAAGGCGAAGGTCGTGGCGATCGAGACGGCCAGGATCGCGACGATCACGAACAATGCGACATCGACCAGATGCGCGCCGAAGAACAGCGGCGTCCAGGCGAGGTTCAGCGCGAACTGGACGACGAACAGGCCGATCGCCACGCCCCGCCCCCGCGCGCCGCGCGCATGGACGATCATCGCCAGCGCCAGCCCGATCATGATGTAGAGCGTCGTCCAGGCGACCGGAAAGACCCAGCCGGGCGGGTTGAGTTCGGGCTTGGTCAGCGCCTGATACCAGGGATTCTCGCTACCCGAGGGGACCGCGCGGCCCGAGGCGAAGCCCAGCAGCAGGATCAGCGGCACGATCACGATGGCCCAGCGCAGGAACGACATCCGCAACTGTTCCTTTGATGCGATCGTGCCCAAGCGTGCCTCTCTTCCCATGATGGCGGTCGGTCTGCCGCAGTGCCACACAACAGTAAACGAAAAGCTGCCGCGAATGCGTCACAGCACCGTTCAATTTCGGGATGCGGCGACCAGAAACTCGATATTCCCCTCCGGCCCGGTGATCGGACTGGGCGTCACGCCGACGACGTGCCAGCCGATGCCGGTCAGCCAGGCGACGACCGCCTCGCACACCCGCTGGTGCACCGCGGGATCGCGGACCACACCGCCCTTGCCGACCTCGTCGCGCCCCGCCTCGAACTGCGGCTTGATCAGCGCGAGCAGCCGCGCCTCGGGCCCGGCAAAGCTCAGCGGGCGCTCCAGCACCTTGGCCAGGCCGATGAAGCTGGCGTCGCAAACGATCATGTCGACCGGCTCGGGGATGTGCGCGTCGGTCAGGATGCGCGCGCTGGTCTGTTCATGGACGATGACGCGCGGGTCCTGGCGCAGCGACCAGGCGAGCTGGTTGGTGCCGCTGTCCACCGCATAGACCTTTGCCGCGCCCTTTTGCAGCAGGACGTCGGTAAAGCCGCCGGTCGAGGAGCCGACATCGATCGCCACCACGCCGCCCACGTCCCAGCCGAAATGGTCGAGACCGTGTGCCAGCTTGATGCCGCCGCGCGAGACCCAGGGGTGATCGCGCCCACGCACGTCGAGCGCGGCATCCTCGGGCAGTTGCTGGCCCGGCTTGGCGATCTTCGTTTCGCCCGAAAAGACCAGCCCCGCCATGATCATCGCCTGGGCGCGCGAACGCGATTCCACGAGTCCGCGATCCACGAGCATCTGGTCGACACGCTGCTTGGCCATAAGCGCCCCTATCCCGCGCCTCCGTCCGTCGCAAGCCGCGATCCGTCCGGCGGAAAGCCTATTGCCTATTAGATTGATAGGAATATGTTGATGCCAAGGATCGGGACTCGTGGGATCGATGCCCATCGCTCCACCGGCAACCCGGCCCTGAGCCAAGGAGATGCCATATGGGTTCGTTCGCATCCTATGAGGCGCGCAAGCCGACCGTCCTCACCGTCCCCGGCCTGGGTGGGTCGGGCCGATCGCACTGGCAGAGTTTGTGGGAAGAGGCGCGGCCCGACACGATCCGGGTCGAGCTGGGCATGTGGTCGACCCCGCATCGCAACGCCTGGGTGACTCGGCTGGACGAGGCGATCCGGCAGGCGCAGGCGCCGGTGATCCTGGCGGCGCATTCGCTGGGCTGTCTGGCGGTGGCGTGGTGGGCGGAATTGTCGCCGCAACCCTATGGCTGGCCGGTCGCCGGCGCGCTGCTGGTAGCGCCCGCCGATGTCGACCGGCCGGACGCGCCCGACAGCCTGAAGGGCTTCGCACCCAGCCCGCGTACCCCGCTCCCCTTCCCCTCGATCCTGGTCGCCAGCCAGGACGATCCCTGGATCTCGATCGAGCGGGCGCACAGCCTGGCGGTCGACTGGGGCAGCCACTTCGTCGATGCCGGGCATCAGGGGCATATCAATGCCGCCAGCGGCCTGGGTTGGTGGCAGGAAGGGCAGGAACTGCTCGGCCGGGTGATCGCGGCGAGCGGCATGGACCGGCCGACGCCCTCGGGCCCCTTACCCCCCTCTGAGGCGCGCGCGGTGCTGGCGGTGAACGCGACCGACGCGGCGCAAGCGCATTATCTGGGGCGGTCCTGACGGCGGGTGGCGGGACGTGCGCTTCGACTGCGCTCAGCGTGAACGGAACAAGGAACGCTGGCCACTCGCTCCCGCGCACCGTTCAGCCTGAGCGAAGTCGAAGGCCAAGGGAATCCCTCACCACTCGGGGTACCCCGGCGAAGGCCGGGGCCCAGTTTCGGTGAAGCCGAGAGGAAATAGAGACGGCGAGTGGGAGGCAATGCCAATCGGTCGCATAGCCTCCCACGCCAATTTCCCGCGCCACCGCGATGACGTGGAAGCTGGGCCCCGGCCTTCGCCGGGGAACGGTTGCATTTGGGAAATGTCCTCGGCCTGCGATTTGGATCAGGCCAAACGAAGGTTCGGGTCAGGTCGAAGCGGGTTCGCCCCGATCAACCCTATCGCCTTCCCCTTCCCGCTCGGCATCCGCCTTCGCCGCCGCCGTGGCGGCTTTCATCCGCCGCCACATGCGGACATTCACGCCCACCATCATGACCACCGCCAGCGTCGTGAAGACGATGACGGCGGTCCATCCCCGGATCACGCCCGCGCGCCTTCGGTGACATGGGTGCTGTTGTGGCGCAGCGCTTTCAACACCGTCTCGACGATCGCATCGGCGTCGAGCCTGGCCTGCGCATATTGCACCTCGGGCTTGTCCTGATCCTGGAAGATATCGGGCAGGCGCATGGTGCGCAGCTTCAGCCCGCCGTCGATCAGCCCCTCGTCCGATGCCATGGTCAAGACATGCGCGCCCAGGCCGCCGATCGCATTCTCTTCGATCGTCACCGCCACCTCATGCGTGGTCAACATCCGGCGGATCAGCGCCTCGTCGAGCGGCTTGGCGAAGCGCAGGTCGGCGACCGAAGTCGACAGCCCCTTGGCCTCCAGCGTGTCGGCGGCGCGCATCGCCTCGGCCAGGCGGGTGCCGAGCGAGAGGATCGCGACCTTCTTGCCCTCGCGCACGACGCGGCCCTTGCCGATCTCCAGCAGCTGCGGCGTCTCGGGCAGCGCCACGCCGACGCCGTTGCCGCGCGGATAGCGGACCGCGATCGGGCCGCTGTCGTGATGGACGCAGGTATGGACCATATGGACCAGCTCCGCCTCGTCGGCGGCAGCCATCACGACCATGTTGGGCAGGCTGGCGAGATAGGTGACGTCGAACGAGCCCGCATGGGTCGCCCCGTCCGCCCCGACCAGTCCGGCCCGGTCGATCGCGAAGCGGACCGGCAGGTTCTGGATCGCGACGTCGTGGACCACCTGGTCATAGGCGCGCTGGAGGAAGGTCGAATAGATGGCGCAGAAGGGCCGCATCCCCTGCGCCGCCAGTCCCGCCGCGAAGGTCACCGCATGCTGTTCGGCGATGCCGACATCGAAGAAGCGGTCGGGATAGGTGACGGCGAACTTGTCCAGCCCGGTGCCCGACGGCATGGCCGCGGTGATCGCGCAGATGGTCGGATCGATTGCCGCCTCGCGGGCCAGCGCCTCGCCGAAGACATTCTGATAGGCGGGCGGTCCCGGCGGCGCCTTGGCCTGGGCGCCGGTGATGACGTCGAACTTCTGGACGCCGTGATATTTGTCCGCCGCCGCCTCGGCCGGGGCATAGCCCTTGCCCTTCTTGGTGACGACATGGATCAGGATCGGGCCTTCCTCAGCGTCGCGGACATTCTCCAGCACCGGGATCAGATGGTCGAGATTGTGACCGTCGATCGGGCCGACATAGTAGAAGCCCAGCTCCTCGAACAACGTGCCGCCCATGGTCATGCCGCGCGCGAATTCGTCGGTCTTGCGCGCCGCCTTCTGGATGGGACGCGGGAAGCGCTTGGCGAGCTTCTTGAGCACGTCGCGCACGCCCAGGAACTCTCGGCTCGACACCATGCGCGACAGATAGGCCGACAGGCCGCCGACCGGCGGCGCGATCGACATGTCGTTGTCGTTCAGGATGACGATCAGGCGATTGCCCGCCTGCTCGGCATTGTTCATCGCCTCATAGGCCATGCCCGCCGACATCGCGCCGTCGCCGATCACCGCAATGCCCTTGCCCGGCGTGCCCGCCAGCTTGTTCGCCACCGCAAAGCCCAGCGCCGCCGAGATCGAGGTCGAGCTGTGCGCCGCACCGAACGGATCATATTCGCTCTCGGTCCGCTTGGTGAAACCCGACAGGCCACCGCCCTGGCGGATGGTGCGGATACGCTCGCGCCGCCCGGTCAGGATCTTGTGCGGATAGCATTGGTGCCCGACGTCCCACACCAGCCGGTCGGCGGGCGTGTCGAACACATAATGGAGCGCGACCGTCAGCTCGACCACGCCCAGCCCCGAGCCGAGATGGCCGCCGGTCGTGCCCACCGCCGAAATCGTCTCGGTTCGCAGCTCGTCGGCGAGTTGTCGCAACTGTTCGGGAGCCAGTCGACGCAGATCGTCGGGAGTGTGGACCGTGTCAAGCAACGGGGTCTGAGGAATATCTGCCATCACACCGGCTTATCGCAGCAAATCGGTGGTGTCGATTGCATCCGTCGGCCGGATCTTGATGGACGTCTGCGGTCATCGCGCCAGAAACGGGACATGTTTACCTTTCGCTGGGCCGAACCAAAGGACCTCGAACCCATTGCGGTCCTCATGGACCGCGCCATCGCAACGCTTCAGCACGGATTTCTTTCCCCGGCCGAAATTCGCGCCAGCCGCTCGGTCATGGGGCTCGACACGCAATTGGTCGCCGACGGCACCTATCTGCTGGCCGAATGCGAGGGGCGGTTAGCGGGATGTGGCGGATGGAGCCGCCGCGCGACGCTTTATGGCGGCGACCACAGCCTGGGCCTGCGCGACGCCGCGCTGCTCGATCCGGCGACCCAGCCCGCGCGTATCCGCGCGATGTACACCGATCCCGATTTCGTTCGTCGGGGCCTGGGTCGGGCGATCCTGGCGCGGTGCGAGGAGGCCGCGCGGGCGGCGGGCTTCCGCTCGGTGGAGATGATGGCGACGCTGGCCGGCGAACCGCTCTACCGCGCCTGCGGCTATGAGGTGATCGCGCCCGTCCGATCCGCGCCGGTCGAGGGGGTCACGGTGCCGCTGATCCGCATGGGAAAATGGCTGTAATCCGCCGAGTCGCGGCCGATTCGACACGCTGGACAAAAGGGGTACAAATAGGTAGCCGCCACGGATGGCAGCCTCCCTGTTTCTTCTCCTGGCGGTAATTCTCGCGTTCGCCGGGGGAGGCGGGCCCTGGACCATGGTCGCGACGGTCGCGCTGGCGACGGCATCGGGCACGACCTTTCCCGATCTCGACAGCCCGTTGCGGCTCCAGCATCGCAGCGCGGTGGTGCACAGCGTGCTGCCGCTCTATATCGCGATGCTCGATCCCCGGACATGGCCGGTGGCGGCGGGGCTGGGTTTCGGGATCGGATTCCACCTGGCGGCCGACCTGTTTCCCACGACGATGCGCGGCTATGCCACCATCAAGATGCCGCTGCTGGGGTCGATCGGCGTGCTTCCATCCTATCTGTGGATCGCGGTCCATGCCGGTGCCAATCTGGTCGGCGGGGTCCTGATCCTGGAGCGGATCGGCACGCGCCCGGCGACCACCTGCGCGCTGGCGGCGGCGGGGGTGCTGGGGGCGGCCTATCTGATGCGCACGCAGGGCGGGCTCTACGCGCTGGCGCTGCTGACCGGGCTGGGCTGGCTGATGCTGCGCTGAGCAGCGGGCCGGATCAGTCCTTGGCGCAGTCCGCGCAGCGACCGCGCACCTCGATCACCGGACGCTCGGGGCGGAACCCCGCGCCGCGCGCCGCATCGCGCACCGCGCCGGTCAGGTGATCGTCGTCGATATGCATCGTCTGTCCGCATTTGTCGCACACCAGGAAGATGCAGTCGTGCAGGCAGTCGGGATGCGCGTTGGCGACATAGGCGTTGGCGCTTTCCACCCGGCGGGCGAGATTGGCGCCGACGAACAGGTCGAGGATGCGATAGACGCTGTTCGCGGCGACCCGCCGCCCCTGCGCCTTCGACATGGCATCGGCGATGTCATAGGCGCTGGCGGGCTTTTCGAACCCGGCCAGTGCCTCGAACACGCTGGCGCGCATCGACGTCCATTGTTCGCCCGCGCGTTCCAGCGTGGCTTTCGCGGCGACGGCCAGATCGGCGCCTTCGGGTTCCTGATGTTGATGCGCATGCGCCATGGCGTTGATTTAGGTGGTGGCGACACGGGGAGCAAGGTCCGCCGTCATGCCGGTGCGCGCATCCTTTCGCGAACAGGGCATTCGGTCCACTATCCGCCGCCGCCGCCGCTTCCTATGATGGCATTATGTTGCAGCCGAGCCCCGCCTTCATGATCACCGCCCGCCCCCGCACCATTGCCCGCTGGCTGTTCGCCGTGGCGGGGCTGATCGTGACGATGGTGATCGTGGGCGGCATCACCCGCCTGACCAATAGCGGGCTGTCGATCACCGAATGGAAGCCGATCACCGGCATCGTCCCCCCGCTGACCGAGGCGCAGTGGCAGGCGGAGTTCGCCAATTACAAGCGCATCCCCGAATATTGGACCTTCAACCGCGACATGACGCTGGCCGGGTTCAAGGCGATCTTCTTCTGGGAGTATCTGCACCGCGTGCTGGCTCGGGTGATCGGCATGGCCTTTGCCCTGCCGCTGATCTGGTTCTGGGCGAGGAAGGCGATCCCGGCCGGGTACAAGCCGCGCCTGGTCGCGCTGCTGGCGCTGGGCGGGCTGCAGGGCGCGATCGGATGGTGGATGGTCGCGTCGGGCCTGGTCGAGCGGACCGATGTCAGCCATATCCGGTTGACCGTCCATCTGCTGATTGCCTTTTTCATCCTGGCGGGGATCGTCTGGACCGCGCTCGATCTGGCGGCCCTTCATCGCAACCGGCTGGCGGCTCCGGCGCGGCTGACGGCGCTGGGTGCGGGCGCGCTCGTCCTGCTGTTCGTGCAGCTGATGTTCGGCGCGCTGACCGCCGGGCTGGATGCGGGCTATGCCTTTTCCAGCTGGCCGCTGATGGGCGATGCCTGGTTCCCCGCAGGCACGCCGATGACGACGCCCGCCATCGCCAACGCCTTCGACAATCCGGTCGTCGTCCAGTTCATCCATCGCTGGTTCGCCTTTGCGGCGGCGGCGATGCTCGTGCTGATGGCGGCGCGCGCCATCCGTGCCGGTGCCCTTCGCGCGGGCTGGCTGGTGATCGTGCTGGTCGTCGTCCAGATCGGGCTGGGAATCGCCACGCTGCTGTCGGGCGTCCAGATTGACATCGCGGTGGCGCATCAGGCCAATGCCGCGCTGCTGCTGATCGCCGCGACCGCCGCCGCGCACCGGCTAGGCAGCCACCCCGGCGCCCTCAAGGTATCATAATACCCGTCAGCAAAGCCGCGCTTTGCTTGACTTTTTGGGCCACCTCCAGCATTGGCCACTCGTCCGCGCCGCCCGAGACAAAGGGCGGCGTGTTGCATTTCAAACCGAAAGGTCTCACGCCCATGAAGGCGCTTATGAAGACCACCAAGGCGGCCAAGCCGCACGAGGTGGAGAAGAAGTGGCATATCGTCGACGCCGACGGCCTGGTTGTCGGCCGCGCCGCCACCATCATCGCGAACATCCTGCGCGGCAAGCACAAGCCGTCCTTCACCCCGCACGTCGATTGCGGTGACAATGTCATCGTCATCAACGCGGACAAGGTGCGCTTCACCGGCAACAAGCTGGGCCAGAAGGTGTACTACAAGCACACCGGTTACGCCGGTGGTATCAAGGGCATCACCGCCGCCAAGGTCCTGGAAGGCCGCTTCCCCGAGCGCGTCCTGGAAAAGGCCGTCGAGCGCATGATCCCCCGTGGTCCGCTGGGCCGCCAGCAGATGCGCAACCTGCGCATCTTCGCCGGCACCGAGCATCCGCACGCCGCGCAGAACCCCGAAGTGCTCGACATCGCGAGCATGAACCGCAAGAACAAGGTGGGCGCATAATGTCCGACAACCGCCAGTCGCTCGCCGATCTCGGCGCCACGCTGAACCAGCAGGCCGCCGCCGCTTCGGCGCAGCCCGCCGCCGTCGCCGGTGAAGCCCCCGCCGCTCCCGTCGAGCGCGTCAACACCACCCCGCTGCGTCAGCAGGAACTGGACAAGTTCGGCCGCGCCTATGCGACCGGCCGTCGTAAGGACGCCGTCGCTCGCGTCTGGCTGAAGCCGGGTTCGGGCAAGATCACGATCAACGGTCGTGACCAGGAAGTCTATTTCGCGCGTCCGACGCTGCGTCTCGTCATCAACCAGGTGTTCGGCATCACCGAGCGCGAAGGTCAGTATGACGTCGTCTGCACCGTCAAGGGCGGTGGTCTGTCGGGCCAGGCCGGTGCGGTCAAGCACGGCATCAGCCAGGCGCTGACCAAGTACGAGCCGGTTCTGCGTGCTCCGGTCAAGGCCGCTGGCTTCCTGACCCGCGACAGCCGCGCCGTCGAGCGTAAGAAGTATGGCCGCGCGAAGGCGCGTCGCAGCTTCCAGTTCTCGAAGCGCTAATGGCGACTGCCCTGGATGGCCCATGCCATCCGGGGACTTGCCACGGCACGAAGGGGCGGTCCGGCAACGGGCCGCCCTTTTGGCATTCCGGCCGGGTGATCCTTACCGTGACGGCCGCGCCTTCATCAGCGCCACGATCGGGACGACACAGGCCAGGATCGCCAGGCCGAGGCCCGCCAGTGCCGCCCAGATGCCGATGGCGACACCACCATAATAGCCGCCGATCACGAAGCCGAGCAGCGGCAGGATGATCAGCGACAGGCATCCGATAACCATCATGATGCCTATCAACGACACCGCCCCCGCCCGCGTTCCGCGCGGGCCGGGCGACAAACCCCTTCGCAGTCGCAACATGACGGCGTAGGAGCGGTTCATGGCCAACTTGCTCTGGATCCCCGCCACCATCGCCGCCTCGGTCTTCCAGGTCGGCCGCAACGCGCTGCAACGCGGCGTCATGTCTTCCTCCGGGCCCTGGGGCGCGACGCTGGTGCGTTTCCTGTTCGGGCTGCCCTTCTCGTTGCTGTTCGTCGCGGTGGCGCACAGCGTGATGCCGGGCGTCGACCTGCATTGGGGCGGCGCCTTCTGGCTGTCGGCCATGGTCGGGGCCGCGTCGCAGGTGCTGGCCACCGCCGCGCTGCTCGCCGCCATGGACCGCGCCGGGTTCGCGGTGGGCACCGCGCTCCAGCAAAGCTCCTTGCCGCTCGCCGCGCTGCTCGGCCTGATCGTCTATCATGACCGGATCAGCGGCATCGCCTGGGCCGGGGTCGCGATCACGACCGCCGGGCTGGTCGCCTTGTCCTGGCCCGCGCCCGACCAGCGGCGCGGGTCGCTGATCGGAGCGGCGCTGGGCCTGGCGTCGGGGCTGTTCTTCGGCTTTTCGCTCAACGCCTTTCGCCATGCCGCGCTGGCGCTCGACCCGGTGCATCCGATCTTCGCCGCACTGGTGTGCGTCGCGGTGGTGCAGGCGATGCAGACGGTCGCGCTCGGCCTCTATCTGGCGTGGCGCGATCCGGCGGTGCTGGCGGAGGTGCTGCGCCGCTGGCGGCCCTCGCTGGGCGCGGGGCTGTGCGGGGCCTGCGCCTCGGCGGGATGGTTCGTCGCGCTGGCCCTGTCCCCGGCGGCCCCGGTCCGCGCGCTGGGCATCATCGAAGCGCCGATCGCCGCCATGGCCGGACATCGCCTGTTCCGGGAGACGCTGAAACTGCGTCAGATCCTGGCGGGCATCGCGATCGTCGGCGGCGTGTTGTTGACCACCCTGTTCTGACGCGGACGCTATAGCCGGACGATGGCGGTGGCGATGCGCTCAGCCTCGTCCGGGTCGTGCGTCACCATCAGGATCGGGATACCGGTCGAGTCCCGCACCGCCACCAGCGCATCCAGTATCTCGCCCCGCCGCCCCCGGTCGAGCGAGGATAGCGGCTCGTCGAGCAGCAGGACGCGCGGCCCGCTGAGCAGCGCCCGCCCGATCGCCACGCGCCGCGCCTCGCCACCCGACAGGGTGCGCGGCCAGCGATCGAGCAGATGGCCGATGCCCAGCATCGCGACCACCCCATCCCGGTCGCCATCGCCCTGCCGCATGCCATAGCGCAGATTAGCCGCGACCCGCATATGCGGGAACAGCCGGGGCTCTTGAAAGACATAGCCGATCCGCCGCCGCTCGGGCGGCAGGTCGATCCGCGCCGCGCCGTCGAACAATGTCTCGCCATCGACGCGGACAAAGCCGCTTTCGGGCCGCAACAGTCCGGCGACCATCTGCAGGATGCTGGTCTTGCCGACCCCCGATGGCCCGAACAACACGGTCGCGCCGGCCCCGGTGGCGAAGCGCGCCGCGATGACGCTCTCCCCGCGCCGGATCGAGACGTCGATATCAAAGGACATGCAGCCCCCGGCCCATCCGCCGCGCCAGCCATTCGGACGCGATCAGCGCGACCAGCGACAGCGCGACCGACACCCCCGCCAGACGCCAGACCATCGCCTCGCCGTCGGGGCGTTGCAGCGCGGAGTAGATGGCGAGCGGCAGCGTCGCGGTCTCGCCGGGCACGTTGGAGACGAAGGTGATGGTGGCGCCGAACTCGCCGATCGAGCGCGCAAAGCCCAGCACCAGCCCCGCCAGCACGCCCGGCGCGCACAGCGGCAGGGTGATGGTCGCGAAGACCCGCCACCGCCCCGCCCCCAGCGTCCGCGCGGCCTGTTCCAGCCGGGGATCGACCGCCTCGATCGACAGGCGGATGGCGCGCACCACCAGCGGCAGCGCCATCACCCCCGCCGCGATCGCCGCGCCGGTCCAGCGGAACAGCACGCTCACCCCGAACCACGCCGCCAGCCGCGACCCGATCGGCCCGGCGGGGCCGAAGGCCAGCAGCAGCACCCAGCCCGTCACCACCGGCGGCACCACCAGCGGTAGGTGCACGAACCCGTCGAGCAGCACCCGCCCCGGAAACCGCCCCCGCGCCAGCGCCCAGGCGATGACGAAGGCGACCGGCACCGTGACCAGCATCGCCGATCCCCCGACCAGCAGCGACAGCCGGACGATCCCCCATTCCTCGGCCGACAGCATCATGCCGTCATTGCGTCGAAAAGCCGTAGCGTCGGAAGATCGCCTTGCCCTCGGCCGACAGCAGGAAGCGCCGGAACCCCTCGGCCTGCCGATTGGTCGAGGATTTCAGCCGCGCGAGCGGATAGGTGATGGGCGGATGGCTGGCCGCCGGGAACATCCCGGCCACGCGGACACGCGGTGCTGCCCTGGCATCGGTGGCATAGACGATGCCATAGGGGGCCGCGCCACGCTCGACGAGCGCCAGCGCGGCACGGACATTCTCGGCACGGACGACATGCGGGGCCACCATGGACCAGGCTCCTAGCCGCTCCAACGCGGCCTTGCCATATTTGCCCGCAGGCACGCTGTCGGTGTCCGCCATGGCGAGCGGCCCGGCGGACAGCGTCCGGCCGAGCGTGCGCGTCGTCACATGACCGCCCTGCCCGGCCGGGGCGATCACCACCAGCCGATTGCGCAGAAAGGCGCTCCGGGTCCGCGCGGCGAGCAGGCCGTCGCGTTCCAGCACGTCCATCCATTCCTCGTCGGCGGAGGCGAACAGGTCGGCCTTGCCCCCCGCCTGGACCTGCCGCGCCAGCGCCGAGGAGGCCGCGAAGGAGATGACGGGACGGACATGCCCCCGCCTGGCCCAGGCATCGGCGGCGGCGGTCATCGACTCCTGAAGACTGGCGGCCGCCAGTATCAAGGGCGCGCGTTCCTGCGCCGCAGCGGGCACCGCGCCCAATGACGCAATGAACGGCAAGACTTTGCACGCTACCAGACACAGCTTCTTTCGTCGGCTCGACATGTTCTTTCCTTTGTTATGTTGGCGCGGCAATTACGCGTCGAACTTGACAACAAAATGTCGTCATTTCAGACATTTGTCATTGTATCGCACCATCTTCCCGAATAACTCCGTTATCGGAGCGGCGTAAGGACGACGCCGGACTACAGGGGAATGATAATGATGATGCAGGGACTCACTCTGCCCGCCACAGACCGGCTTCGCCGCGCGCTGATGACTTCGAGCGCGCTGCTGGCGCTGCCCGCCGCCGCACAGGCGCAAAGCTCGGCCGAGACACCGCGCCCGCAGATCGCGCAGGACTATGCCAGCGCCGCCAACGCGATCGAGGCCGTACCGGGCCTGCGCGTCACCGACGAGCCGCAGATCGTGATCTCCCAGCCGGGCACCACGACCAGCGCGATCGACAATGCCGGGGGCGTCAACGGGGTCGGACAGATGTTCGTCTCCGCAGGTGGCGGCAGCCTCAGCCTGTGCACCGGCACGCTGATCAACCCGCGCACCGTCATCTTCGCCGCGCATTGCGTCAACACCCGCGCCGCCGCCGATTATGGCACGGCGCGCGGCGGCACGCCGATCTCGTTCGGGTTCAAGACCGACAATCTGACCGGCGTGCGCGAATGGCTGCTCGACACGCTGGGCGGTCGCGCCAATTCCGACCAGTTCAAGACCAAGGCCGCCAACGCGCTCTATAATGTCAATCAGGTCAGCTGGAATCCCGCGTCGCAGCGGACCGGCTTCCTGGAAGGCGACGTCGCGCTCGCCACGCTCGATACGCCCGCGACCGGCATTCCGACCTGGGCGCTGCTGTTCTCCGCCCTGCCCGCGCCCGCGTCGATCAGCAATGACAGCGGCACCGGCTATCACGTGACCGTCACCGGCTATGGCCGCAGCGGCGTCGGCAACCAGGGCGACACCAACGGCATCGATTTCCGCCGTCGTGTCGCGGAAAACTATATCGGCATGCTGGGCTCGCTCGACGACCGCAATCTGTGGCTGTTCGGCCAGGGCGCGAACCTGCCGCAGAATCTCTATCAGATCGACTTCGACGATCCCCGTCGCGGCACGTCGTCGGCCAGCCGGTTCGACTTCAACCTGTTCCGCGACAAGGCACTGCCCAACGAAGGCACGACGGCGGGCGGCGATTCGGGCGGGCCGCTGATCCTCGATCGCACCTTTGCGCGACAGGTCGTGATCGGCGTGCTGTCGGGCGGCAGCCGCTTTTACAACGCGCAGGCTTCGTCCAGCTACGGCACCTCGTCCTTCTACCAACCGCTCTACCTCTTCTGGGACTATATCGCCGCCAACAATCCCTATCGCTATGCCGCCGCCAAGGCCGGCGACGGCGCCTGGGAGGATGGCACGCACTGGGTGACGACGACCGACCCGGCCTATCAGATCATCCAGAACGGCCAGCTGACGAATGGCGTTCCCACCTCGCCCGGCCTCGGCCTCGCGAACGATCCGACCAACAAGTTCGGCGACATTTGTGACGGCGTCGAATGCTATAATGTCAAGACCGGCGCGGTCACGCGGCAGGATGCCGACGGCACCGGACAGACCGGCACGGGCGAGGCCAATGCGGCGGGCAAGGCCATCCTGACCGAGACCAGCCGGACCGCCACCGACGAAGCCCAGGCCTCGGGCAGCGCGACGGCGGCGGCGCTTCCGGCCGCGACCATCGCCAACGGCCTGCCGGGCGCGACCAATTTCGTGCCGAACAATGTCGACCCCAGCCGGACGGTCGCGGCGCGCTATTACGACGTCACCCTGTCGGCGGCGGGCAATACGACGCTGAGCTCCTCGGCGACGGTCGATCGCTTCACGCTGAACGGATCGGAGGCGCGGCTGACCGTGGCGAGCGGCGGCACCCTGTCCACGGTGGCCGAGTTCAACCATCTGGCGGGCATGGTCGCCAATAGCGGCACGATCAATGCGGGCGGCGACTATCTGATGCTCGCGGGCGGGCTTCAGGGCACGGGGCGGATCAACAGCCGCTTCTTCACCAGCGTGTCGGGCATGATCGCGCCGGGCACCACCGGCACGATCGGCACGCTGACCTTCGGCGGCAACGTCATCCTGGCCTCGGGCACGCAGTTGCTGATCGATGTCGGGCCCAGCGGCACGTCGGACAAGATCGCCGTCGTCGCCAACAATGGCAGCGGCGGGCAGCTGAACGTGGGCGGATCGGTCGGCTTCGCACCGGTCAGCGGGCAGGTGATCCGCGCGGGCGACGTCTACACCATCGCCACCGCGACCGGCGGGATCAGCGGCCAGTTCAACAGCCCAGCCGCGCTGAGCGCCATCCTGACGCCGACGCTGGCCTATTCGGCCAATGCGATCACCGCGCGGATCGTCGCGGGCTCCTATGCCAATGTCGTCAACGCCACGCCGTACCAGACCGCCTATGCCCGGCTGCTCGACCAGAATCGCAGCAACCAGGCCAATCTGTCGAGCCTGTACGGCACGCTCGACCTGGCCTCCGCCGCGTCGATCCGCACCTCGTTGGAGGGACTCGTCCCCTCGACCGAGGCGCTGAAGCGCGCGCAGGGCACGATGGCGCTCGACAACACGGCGCGCTTCTATCGCGAGCACCTCGCCACCCTGTCCCCGCGCGAGGGTCTTGGCGGCACGCTGACCATGGTCGGCCAGCCGGTGCAGGTCGCCAGCCTTGCGATGAGCAATCTGGCGGGCACCCAGGCGCAGATGGCGACCGACAGCGGCGGCGTGTCGATGCGCGAGAATGTCCTGCCCGAAAATGTCGCGGTGTTCCTGGCGGGCGGCTATCTCGACGGCCGGTCCCGCGCCCTGCCGCAGACGACCAGCTCGAACGTCCGCGACCGGTTCGACGGCTTCTATGTCGCGACCGGCATCGAGACCGAGGTGGACGAGGCGAGCATCATCGGCTTCGGCTTTTCCTATACCAAGACGACCGGCAACACCTCGTTCGGGCAATATGCGCGCGGTGACCTGTATCAGGGTACGCTGTACGGCAAGACCGAGCTGGGCGGCGTCTCGCTGGACAGCCAGTTCAGCGCAGGCGTGTTCCAGGCGCGGACGCAGCGCAACGTCTCGCTGGCGGGGGTCGCCTATGACCTGCGGTCGCGCGACAATGCGCTTGCCCTGTCGAGCGAGGTCGGGCTGGCCAAGACCTATAGCTTCGGCGGCCTGAAGATCGGCCCGCGTATCGCCGCGCGGGTCAGCCATCTGGGCTTCACCCCCACGGCCGAGACGGGCGGCGGCCCCGCCCTGCGCTATGATCGCCAGGATTATAACAGCGTGCAGGGGCGTGCCGGGCTGATGCTCAGTTCGGATGGGCCGTTCCGTCCCTATGCCTCGGCCTATTATGTCCATGACTTCCAGGATCGGCCGGGCGTGTTCGGGGCGAATTTCGCGGGCGGCATCGGCCCCTCCGCGCTGTTCGCACTGCCGGGCCAGGACAAGAACTGGGGCGAGGCGAGCATGGGCGTGTCCTATGTCGCGGGTCGGGTCCAGCTGTCGCTGGGCGCCGACACGACCTTCGAGCGCCGGGACGTCGAGAACCAGTCCTATCGCGGCACGATCAAGATCGCGTTCTGATACACTGAAGGGCGGCCGCTTTACTCCTTGGGCGGCCGCCCCGCTTGTACTGCACGTCTTTCCGAAAGCCCATTGGCGAACTGCCGTCCGCCATGCGATGGATCGGTGTTCTCGATCGGTGTTCTCGGGGGGATTGTCGTGATGCTTGCGGCTTTAATGTCGGCGATCGCTTTGGCTACACCGTCTGCGAATGTCGCCGTGAAGCCGTGTTCGCTTCGGCGGCTAACAGGCTGTGATACGGTCAACCCCCTATCTTGGCGTCCGGACTTCCAGCAGGCATTGGCTCAGTTTTTGGGGATAGATGGCCACAAGCGCATCAGCCTACTCTACCATAGTGGCCGCCTGATCGATCAAGTCGAAGCTGTTCTGGGCGGACCGCCCGACGCCCGCCGGGATTTACCGGATGGCAGCCACCTCTTCACCGCCTGCCGCGTTCATTCCTGCGATGAAAAGGGTGCGATCCTACTCGGTCCACAAGGTGAGATACATGCGATTGCTGTCATAAGCTATCACTGCGGCAGGGGTCCCAAGCCGTGCGAGAGCCTACCTCAACTCGACCTGTTCGTACGGGACCGCAAGGCGACCGATGGAGCACAAAGGCATCTGTCCCAATGGGCTCACGCGGTCGTCCCTAAGGATTTCGCCGCCATGCCGATGACGGTGCATGAGCTACCGACCCGGCCGGGCGCTCGGCTTTAAACAGCCACGCGTCCGGCCGGTCCGGGTTCTTACGCCTCGTCGCCCATGCGCAGCGCCGCGATAAAGGCTTCCTGCGGGATGCTGACCGAGCCGTATTCGCGCATCTTCGCCTTACCCTTTTTCTGCTTTTCCAGCAGCTTGCGCTTACGTGTTGCGTCGCCGCCATAGCATTTGGCGGTCACGTCCTTGCGCATCGCGCTGATCGTCTCGCGCGCGATCACCTTGCCTCCGATCGCCGCCTGGATCGGGATCTTGAACAGGTGGCGTGGGATCAGTTCCTTCAGCCGCTCGCACATGCCGCGCCCGCGCGTCTCGGCGGTGCCACGGTGCACGATCATCGACAGCGCGTCGACCGGCTCTTCATTGACCAGGATCGACATCTTGACGAGGTCGCCGTCGCGATAGCCGATCTGGTGATAGTCGAAGCTGGCATAGCCCTTCGACAACGACTTCAGCCGGTCGTAGAAATCGAACACGACCTCGTTGAGCGGCAATTCGTAGGTCGCCTGCGCGCGGCCGCCGACATAGGTCAGGTTCTTCTGAATGCCGCGCCGGTCCTGGCACAGCTTCAGGATCGAACCCAGATATTCGTCGGGGACATAGATGGTCGCCTCGATCCACGGCTCGCTGATCGACTCGATCTTGTTGGGATCGGGCATGTCGGCCGGGTTGTGCAGGTCGATTTGCCCGCCGCCATGGGTCAGTTCGATCTGATAGACCACCGACGGCGCGGTGGTGATCAGGTCGAGGTCATATTCGCGGGTCAGCCGCTCCTGGATGATCTCCAGATGCAGCAGCCCCAGGAAACCGCAGCGGAAACCGAAGCCGAGTGCCGCCGACGTCTCCATCTCGAAGCTGAACGAGGCGTCGTTCAGCCGCAGCTTGCTGATCGACTCGCGCAGCTTCTCGAAGTCGTTGGCGTCGACCGGGAACAGGCCGCAGAACACGACCGGCTGGACTTCCTTGAAGCCCGGCAGCGCCTGTTCGGTCGGCTTCTTGGCGTCGGTCAGCGTGTCGCCGACGCGCGCCTGCGCCACGTCCTTGATCTGCGCGGTGATGAAGCCGATCTCGCCGACGCCCAGCTCGGTCAGCTGCTCGATCTTGGGGCGGAAACAGCCGACGCGGTCGATCAGGTGGGTGGTGCCCGCCTGCATGAACTTGATCTGCTGCCCCTTTTTCAGCGTGCCTTCCATCACGCGGACCAGGATGACGACGCCCAGATAGGGGTCGTACCAGCTGTCGACCAGCATCGCCTTGAGCGGCGCGGTCGCGTCGCCCTTGGGCGCGGGGATGTTCTTGACGATCGCTTCCAGGATGTCGCCGATGCCGATGCCCGACTTGGCGCTGGCCAGCACCGCGCCCGAGGCGTCGATGCCGATCACATCCTCGATCTCGGCGCGGACCTTTTCGGGTTCGGCGGCGGGCAGGTCGATCTTGTTGATGACGGGCACGATCTCATGGTCATGCTCGATCGACTGATAGACATTGGCCAGCGTCTGCGCCTCGACACCCTGGGCGGCGTCGACGACCAGCAGCGCGCCCTCGCACGCCGCCAGCGACCGGCTGACCTCATAGGCGAAGTCGACATGGCCCGGCGTGTCCATCAGGTTCAGCGTATAGGTCTCGCCGTCCTGCGCCTTGTACGCCAGGCGCACGGTCTGCGCCTTGATGGTGATGCCGCGTTCCTTCTCGATCTCCATATTGTCGAGAACCTGTTCGCTCATCTCGCGGTCGGTCAGGCCGCCGGTGAACTGGATCAGGCGATCGGCGAGCGTCGACTTGCCATGGTCGATATGCGCGATGATGGAGAAGTTGCGGATCTTGTCGAGCGGCGTGGACACGGGGGGAATGGTTTCCTGAAAAGCTATTCGATGACGCCGTTAGCAAAGATGCGGGCGGATGCCAAAGTGCTCTAGCGCGGCGATGCAATTTGCATAGCGGCTTTCGCCCTGCCCCTCGATCAACCGGTACGCCACCCCGCGCCGATCCAGCTCTGCACGCGACAGGTCGAAGAAGCGTTGCCGCGCCGCGCGCGTGCCGAACAGGCGGGTGCCGTCCTCGACCCAGGGCAAATCGGGCGCGAAGAGAAGATAGACGTCGGACAGCCGGTTCCACGTCGCGAACCAGGGATCGCGCGCGGCGAACAGCATGTCGGCCCAGACGGCGGTCATCAGCGGATCGGTATCGGTCACGACCGGCCATGGCCCCTCCGCCATCGCCCGGGCCAGCCGGGCATCATGCCCCTGCCCGATCGCCACCAGATCGGCCATGGTGAAGTCGGTGCCATGCGCCTCGGCATAGTCGCGGCCATATTCGCCCAGATAACATCCGCCCAATGCCCGGGCCAGGCGCGGGCCGACGGTCGACTTGCCGGTGCTTTCGGGGCCATGCAGGCAGATGCTCGTCACGCCCGCCCCCGCCATTCGCGATAGCCCCACAGGCTCAGCCCCAGAAAGATGACATAGAGGATGGCGGTCAGCGTCAGCCCCTTCACCGCATAGAGCGCGATGGAGGAGAGATCGACGACGATCCAGAGAATCCAGTTCTCCAGCCGCCGCTGCGCCAGCAATATCTGGGCCGCGACGCTGGCAACGGCATTGGAGGCATCCCAGAAGGGCATCGCCGCATCGGTCCAGTGCGCCATCGCGGCACCCCAACCGAGCGAGGCGATCGCGATCCCCGCCAGCGACAGGCCACGCGCGCGCAACGACAGCGTCTCTACCGTCACCTCGCCCGCCTGCGCGACGCTGCGCCGCCAGACGATCCAGCCATAGAGGTTGAGCGCGAAGAAGAAGAGCTGCAACGCGGCGTCGCTGTACAGCCGCTCCCGCCAGAACAGCAGCGCATAGAGCGACACCATCACCAGCGCGACGGGGTAGTTCCACAGGCTGCGCCGCACGACGAGCGTGACGTTCGCGACCCCGAGGACGAAGGCGATGGACTCAAGCCAGGTCATCGGACCGGGACAGGCCGGACCATCGTCGGCGGCGAATGTCCCTCGCCAGGAGCACCGGCGCTCGCCGACGCCTGCGGGCCGGAAGCGTCCTTCCCATTCCTCATAGCGGATCGGCCCGAATTCGAAGCGTTACCATATTGGGATCGCCCGATAGGCCAGCGACACGCATTTGCGATAGTCCCAATCGACCGCTCAGGATTGTGTCGGCTCTGTCGATCAATTCCGGGTCAACGGCACCGTCGCCGATCCCGTCGGTGGGGCTGCGGCCTCCAACGCCCCCACTTCGGAAAGGGCAGGTCGGACAGTGGACGATCAGGGCAAAACTCGCGCCTTATTCCCGACCTGCCGTCAAGCCGACGCCCCACAATACCCCTTGAGAAACGCAAGATGGTCCGGGATCGGCTGCAACTGCCGTGAAAGCTGTTGATCCAGTCCGTCGAACGAATCCTTCAGCGCCTGACGGCTCAGCATTCCGGGAATGCGGTGATGGGCTTTCGGGACAAGTCCCTGCCCCAGCATCACCGAAACCCAGGAATCGATCCTGAACAGATCGTCCTGCCCCTGCCACGCCCCCGCGCTTTCGGCGAACAATGCGATCCGTTCCACGAGGGTCTCGGGGACGCGCATCGTCGAGCAGCGCTGCCAGAATGGCGAGTCCGTCCGCTCCGTCTGCGCGTAATGCAGGATGATGAAGTCGCGGATATGCTCCCATTCGTGACGCGACTGGGCATTGAACCGCGTCCGCAGCGCCGCGCTGTCCTGCCCCTGAAAGGGAAAGCCCTGGATCAGGCGCATCACCGCGATCATGACCAGGTGGATGCTGGTCGACTCCAGCGGCTCGATGAACCCCGCCGCAAGCCCCAGCGCCACGCAGTTGCGGCTCCAAGCCCGACGACGCATCCCGGCGCGGAATTGCAGGGCGCGCGGCTCGGACAGCGGCATACCCTCGATCCCCGCCATCAGGGTGGCGGTCGCCTCGTCCTCGCTCATATGGGCCGAGGCATAGACCAGGCCATTGCCCACCCGCGTCTGGAGCGGGATGCGCCAGCGCCAGCCCGCCCGGTGCGCGATGGCGCGGGTATAGGGAACCGGAGCCGCGACGGCCTCGGTCTGGACCGCGATCGCCCGGTCGCAGGCGAGCCATTCGCTCCAGTCCTCGAAACCCGTCTCCAGCGCACCCTCGATCAGCAGCGCGCGAAAGCCGGTGCAGTCGAGGAACAGGTCCCCCTCGATCCGGTCGCCCGATACCAGATGCAGCGCGGCGATGTCCCCGCCCTCGCCGTGGCGCTCGATGCTGGCGATGCGGCCCTCGACCCGGCGCACCCCGGCGGGTTCGGCGATACCGCGCAGGAAGCGGGCATAGGCGGTGGCATCGAGGTGATAGGCATAGGCCAGGGTCCCGGCCTCGTCCCGTCCGAACCGGCCCGCCGCCGCCGCCCGCGCCTCCAGCGAATAGTCGGTATAGGCGCCGCCGAACCCGTGACGCCGCGCCTCCAGCCAGAAATGCTGGAAATCGGCAATCGCCACGGACCGCCCCACGGTTCCGAACGGGTGGAAATAGCGGTCGCCGACCCGGCCCCAATTCTCGAACCCGATGCCCAGCTTGAAGGTCGCCTGGGTGGCGCACATGAACGCCGCCTCGTCGATGCCGAGAAAGGCATGGAAGCTGCGCGCGGTGGGAATGGTGGACTCGCCCACTCCGACGGTGCCGATCTCGTCGGATTCGACCAGGACGACTTGGACGAGCGGCCCCAATTGCCGCACGAGCGCGGTGGCGGCCAGCCACCCGGCGGTCCCGCCCCCCGCGATGACGACCCGCGTCGGCGGACAGGGATCGCTCATCGGTTCAACCTTTGCAGAAGATAGGCGCGAAGCCGCCGCGCCATCGCCTCGTCGAGCGGCGCGAGCGGGCCGTGCGACGCCGGGGGCAGATGCGCGACGACCGCTTCGGGATCGCCAAAGACATAATGGTCGAAGATCGCGCGCCAGGCCCGCTTTTCCGCCGCCGGCCGATCGCGCAGCGACAACATGGCGTGCATCACCGTATCCATCGGCGTGTCCAGATAGGCAGGCGCGGTGTTCCACCAGTAATTGACGAGGACGTTGAACGCCTCCAGCGCCTCGACATGGTGCCACCACAGCGCCGGATAGACCAGCAGGTCGCCGGGTTCGAGTTCCGCCACCACGGCTTCGGCCATGGCGGCGGCGAAGCGGGGATAGCGATCGAGGTCGGGCCGGGCGAAGTCGACCATGCTGACGACCTGCCCCCCCGGCGTCGGGGCCAGCGGCCCGGGATAGAGGTTGGCGATCTGGTCGGGCTGGAACAGGGTGAAGCGACGCCGACCGACCGCGCAGATCGCCGCATTGTTCGCCATGTCGTAATGCGCCGAGGCGATGGTGCGATTGCCGATCCAGATACTGGCCAGCGGCGGATGGCGGGCGAACAGGCCATCCGACGGCACAAGTTCGTTCTCGTCGCGAAAGCCGGGCAGATAGGCGTCGAGATCGGTCGACCCCATATAGAGCGCGGGCGCGTCCCCTCCCCCGTCCGCCCCGTCGAGCAACCGCGCCAGCAGATCGCGCAGCGGCAGCGTCTGGCTCTTGAAGTTCAGCGCGGTGGCCGTCTCGTCATAATGGAAACGCCCCCGGATCGCCGCGTCGCCGACATAGCCCGTCACCGGCCGTCCGCGATCGAAGCGAAGGAGATAGTCGGCGGCCGCGTGCGCGGAAATCCGCCCCGCACGGACCAGCGGCCAGTCGGCGGCATAGCCCCGCAGGATGACCGGCTCGTCCCGCTGGACCAGCGCGGCGAGATCGGGGGGCCGCGTGCCGGTCATCTCGCGGGCGTGACGCGCGGCGGGCAGGCGATCAGCCATGCGCATCGCCGACCAGCTTGCGATCGATCAGATGGCGCAGATTGCCCAGCGAGGACGCGATCCAGAATGCCGGACGCAGATAATCCTGTGCATGAAGGTCGCCAAGCGCCCCGCCCTCCAGCGCCGCCAGCCGCGCGCTATCGATCGTCAGGCAGTCCGGCACCTTGTATCGCCGCCCCTCGTCCAGATCGAGTTGCAGCACGGCGGGCGTCAGCAGGTCGAGCGCCGCCCAGGCCTCGTACATGGTCTGCTCGGTCTGCACGCCCTCATAAATGCGTTGCAGCATGACCGAGACATGGTCGAGCAGCGGCGCGTTGCCGCCATGTTCGCGAAAGACGGGCATGCCGTCCGTGGCCAGTCGGGGATGCTCGGGATCGATGAAGATCATCGGTTCACCGGCGGGGTCGTGACCGATCGAAAACGGCCCGCGCGCACGGGTCGCGGGAATGTAGCGGGCGTCCCAGCGGTCACCCTTCAGGAACAGGTTCTCATCCGGGTCCAGGCCCAGGAGGATGGTCGCATACAGCGCACCCGCCTCGTCCCGGCGCAGCAATATGGCGTATTCGCGCTGAAGCTCCTCGAACTCGGCGGGAAAAACGCGGGTCTGGTTGATCGCATCGCCGAAGCGCGCGTGATGACCCATCGCGACGCGAAGGTCGCGATGGTCGATATTGTTGAGCAGGACAGGTGCGGCCATGATCGCCCCATGTACCCGGAAGACCGCAGAGGGGACAGCGGCCTTCCGGGTTTCCGAAATCAGAAGCGATACCGCGCGCCGACCAGATAGCGTGCCGAGCCTTCGGCCAGATACCAGGTGTTCATGCGGTCGCGACCATAGGTCTGCACGCCTTCCTCGGTCAGGTTGATCGCCTCGAAACCGAGCGCGAAGCGCGGCGTCAGGTCGAAGCTCATCGACAGGTCGAGCTGGCCATAGGGCGCGGTGAAGACCGGGTTGCGGTCACCGCCACGGTTGATGTCGCTCAGGAACTTGTCGCGCCAATTGTACGACAGGCGCATCGATATGCCGTTCTTGTCGTAGATCAGCGTGGCATTGGCGGTATCCGACAGGCCGACCAGCGCGAAGGTGTTCACGCTGGGGTCCGCCGCGATGTCGATGCCGATATTGCCCCGGACGAGCGTATAGCTGGCCGCGATGCCGAAGCCGGTCTCACCCAGGAAATACTGACCCGCCAGCTCGACGCCATAGATATGCGCGTCGCGATTGTTGATCGGCGTGTTGACCGCGAAATTGAACAACGGGTCGCTGGCATTGGGGCTGATGTCGACCTGGCTCAGGATCGAGTCGACGAAGCCCTGGTTCAGCGCGCGGCTCTGCGTGTTGTAATTGGCCGCGAACTGCGCGTTCGCCGCCGCCACATTGCCCGCATTCTGTTGCAGCAGGGCGGTATAGGTGAACAGGTTGACGTCGGTGATGTCGGCGCCGAACGTGTTGGTCAGCTGCTCGCGCGCCGTGCCCGAGCGCGTGCCCGCTTGCCCCGAGGTCGCGTCGCGCAGCCCGAACAGGTTGCGGTTCACCACCGTGTTGCCGATGAAATTATGCACCCGCTTGTCGAAGAAGCCTGCCGACAGGAAGACGTCCTTGCGCGGATACCATTCGACCGACACGTCGATATTGTCCGACGACAGCGGCAGCAGGCCGGTATTGTTGGCCGAACCCGTCGCAATGCCGCCGATCGCGGTCGGCCGCCCCGGCGCGCCGACGCCCGTCGAGGCGAAGAGGTTGCCGTACGGCGCCCGCGAGATCGTCTTGCTGTAGGACGCGCGCGCGAACAGATTGTCCATCACCTCGATCTTGGCGTCCACGGCGGGCAGCCAGTTGTTGTACGAACCCCGCGCCGTGATCGCCTGGCGATCGGTGCTGTTCTGGAGCACGAAGTCATTGTCCGCGGTCCACACGATCGCCAGCGGCACCGGCTGCAACGACACGGCGTGCACCTTGGTATTCTCATAGCGCAGGCCGGCCACGATCTGGGCGTTGCGGCCGAACACCTGCCCGTTCCAACTGCCCTGGAGATAGCCGGACCAGATATTCTCGCGCACCGAATTGTCGCTGTTCGCGTCGATATTGTTGCGATGGTCGACGCCGTCGTTCGTCACGCCGGAATAATAGTTGAACAGCGTGTTGTAGAGCTTGGTCGCATCCTGGGTGCGGAAGGCGATCTGGGTGTTCGGGTCGGCGTTCGGATTGTTATGCTCGAACTTGCAGGTATTGCAGAACTGGAAAACCTGCCCCGGTGCCAGTCGCGCGATGTCGGGCGGCAGCGAGTTGCCCCAGTCGCCCAGCACCTGGCGCGTGTTGAACTGGGTCTGGCGGGTCGTCGTGGTGCGGTAATCGACACCTGCGTCGAGCCGGATCTGATCGGTGAAGTCCCAGGCGGCATCGGCACGCAGCTCGCGGATCCGCTGCGTCTGGTTCGAGGCGAATTGACGCTGCACCGCGCTTGCCAGATCGCCGACGTCCAGCACGCCGTTATTATTGCCCTTGATGAAGGGCTGGCCGGTCGGGGTCGTGCTCTGGGTGCCGTCGTTGATCGCCAGCGTCTGCTGCGGGAAGCCGTTTTCGGTCCAGCGCAGCGTGTGGCCGGTCACGACCGGCGCGTTGATCGCGACGGTGGTCGATGTCTGGCCGTTGGGATTGTCGGGCAGGCTCTGCGCCTCGCCGATATGGCCGTCGACCGACAGGGTGAACCGATCGCTCGGCTTCCATTCGATGTTGCCGCCGACATCGTACAGCCGGTTCTTCTGCGCGCGGTACGCCTGTTCGAAGGCCGCGTCCTTCACGCCGTTGATCGTCTCGGCCAGGAACTGGGTGGTGGCGACGCCGTTCCTGGCGTCGTCGAACGTCACCTCGCTGAACGGCCGGTTGAACCAGTTGGACTGGCTCGAGCGGCGTTCCGACTGGCGCAGCTGGGCATAGAGACCATCGGCGGTGAAGGTCAGCGTGTCGGTCGGGCGGAATTGCAGGATCGCCTGGCCGTTGATCCGCTCGCGGCTGGCCTCCGAGAAGTGATAGCGGAAGTCGTTGGGCACCGATACCAGCGGGTTGCCCGTCGGGCGGTTGTTGATCTTGGTCGCGCCGTTGACGAAGCCGTTGGCCGGGTTGAGGAAGTCGTTGAGCGAGCGGATATTCCAATTGTCCGGCGCGACGCTCGCAAAGCTGAAATTGCGCTTCTGATAGCTGCCGAACAGCGACACGCCGACGCGCTTCTCGCTGTCCGACCAACTGACCGTGCCCGACGCCTCGGGCGTGACGCGCGCGCCGCAGTCGATGCAGTCGGCCGAGCTGTTGTCATAGCTGCCCTTGACGCCCAGCGACCCGACCAGCCCGGTATCGGCATTGTCGAGCGGACGGCGGCTGACCACGTTGACCGTCGCGCCGATGCCGCCCGAGGGGATTGCGGCGCGGCCCGTCTTGTAGACCTCCAGCGTCTTCACCCCTTCCGAGGCGAGGTTCGAGAAGTCGAACGAGCGCCCGAAGCCGCCCGCACCGTCGCCGCCCTGGTCGCCGCCGACCGCGACGATATTGGACGTCGCCAGCTGGCGGCCGTTGAGCGTGACGAGATTATATTGCGCGCCGAAGCCGCGCACCGTGACGGTCGAGCCTTCGCCGTTGCGCCGGTCGATCGACACGCCGGTGATACGCTGCAACGATTCCGCCAGGTTGGTATTGGCGAACTTGCCGATATCCTCCGCGCTGATCGCATCGACGACGCCGTTGGAGTCGCGCTTGATCGCGATCGACCGCTCCAGCGAGGCGCGGACGCCGGTGACGACGATGTCGCTCGAATTGGTTTCAGGCTGGGGATTGGTCGGGCTCGCCTCGCCCGGCGGGGGCGTCTGGCTGCCGGTATCGGCCTGGGGCGTGCCTTGTTGCGGATCGGCCGGTGCCGTCTGCGCCTGGCCCTGGGAGGCCAGCAGCAATCCCGCCGTCAGCCCCAGAACCGATGTCGAGCGCACGAGCACGCGCGCAAGCGTCTTCCCCTTCATGTCACCTCTCCCTTTGCGACCTTCACGGACCGCGTTTCACCGATCGCGTCGGCGTATTATTTTGCCATATCACGCTATACGGCATGACATCGGTGTCAACAAAATTGACCGGTACCGGGATCGCCCGGTGAATCAACCGGATGACTGTGGTTCCGCCGCCACACTTCCCTTGTCCTTCGCGACGGGAGCAGCGCGTTTCGCAGGGCGTGCCGTCGGCGTCCCGATGCTTTCCGGACTTCGCGACGACGATATCGATCGCCCGTCTCCTATCGAGACTGCCCCTGGGGCACGGCATGATTGCGGGCCGCATCCGATTGCATAAGATGACGCCATATGGGACGCTTGACCCCGGCGTGCCGCTCCTTGTCTTCCGGCCGGATGTTTCGATGAAGGCGCTTACCATCAAGGACGTGGCCCGGCAGGCCGGCGTTTCCCCCAAGACCGTCTCGCGCGTCATCAACGGCGAAGCGCATGTCCGCCCGGCGGTGCGCGAGGCCGTTGCGCGCGTCGTGGCGGAATTGAACTACCGGCCCAACACGTTCGCCCGCAGCCTGTCGAGCACCCGCTCCTTCCTCATCGGGCTGTTCTTCGACGACCCGGCGTGCAGCTATGCCAATGACGTCCTGCTCGGCGCGCTAGAGCGGGCGCGATCGCTCGGCCGCCATGTGGTCATCGAGACCATCTCGCTCGACCGTTCCGACTGGCAGGCGAGGCTGGAGGACAGCCTGGTCGGGCTGAAGCTGGGGGGAGCGATCCTGACCCCGCCCATTTGCGACTGCGCCGACCTGATCGCGATCTTCGAGCGGCATGCGGTGCCCGTGGTCCGCATCGCGCCGGGCAACGATGTCGACCGGACACCCTATGTCAGCATCGACGACCGCGCGGCGGCCCGCACCATGGCGGAGCATCTGATCGCGCTGGGCCACCGCGACATCGCTTTCATCAAGGGCAACCCGACCCATAGCGCGACCCATCGCCGCTGGCTTGGGTTTCGCGATGCCATGGACGCCGCCGGGACGCCGCCCGACGACCGGTTGGTGGTCCAGGGTGACTTCACCTTCCGATCCGGCATCGTCGCGGCGGAGGCACTGCTCCAGGGCCCCCGCGCACCCGACGCGATCTTCGCGAGCAACGACGAGATGGCGCTGGGCGTGCTGGTGGCTGCGATGCGGGCGCAGATCGCCGTGCCGCAGAAATTGTCCATCGTCGGGTTCGATGACGCCCAGCTGGCCCGCATGGCCTGGCCGCAGCTGACGACGATCCGGCAACCCAATTGCGAAATGGCGGCGGCCGCCGTGAGCCTGCTGGCAGACCGCAGCGATGGTCCGGAGAGCGCCCGATCCTCGATCGAGCTTCCCTATGAGCTGATTGTCAGGGCCAGCTCCTGCGGCTCTTGAGGGCGGATGGCGAATGCCAACGCCGCAATGAACCGGGAGGGGTGAGCAGCGGAACAAGGATGCCCGCCATCATCGCGATGCAGGGCGCTATCGCACCAGCAAACGGCGTACGCGTCGGGTCTTCCCCGCAAGGGGTGCGTCATGTTCGCGATGATGAAATGGTCGGGGAGAGAGGATTCGAACCTCCGGCCCCTGCCTCCCGAAGGCAGTGCTCTACCAGGCTGAGCTACTCCCCGACTAGAGAGTACGGATCGGTTTTCAGAGCCTTTCGGGAAGGCCGATCCGTGCTGGAGGCGCGCCAATAGCCAGCGGCTCGGATCGGCGCAAGAGGTTTTTTCACCGAAACGAAATTTCTCTTACAGGACCCGCTCCATCCGTCCCGCCAGGTCGACGATATATTGCCAGGCCACCCGCCCCGAGCGGCTGCCGCGCCGGGTCGCCCAGTGGACCGCCTCGGCCCCGTCGAACGGCAGGTCGTGGCGCTCGGTATAGGCACGGACGATCGCCAGATAGCCGTCCTGGTCGAGCGCGTGGAAGCCCAGGCTCAGGCCGAAACGGTCGGCGAGCGCCAGCTGGTCGTCCACCACGTCGCGCGGATTGATCGCGCTGTCCTGCTCGCTCAGGTCGCGGGGCAGCAGGTGGCGGCGATTGGCGGTGACCAGCAAGCGGACATGCGCGGGCCGCGCCTCCGCCCCGCCGTCGAGCAGCGAGCGCAGCTTGCGCGCCTCGCCCGCCTCGTCGAAACCCAGATCGTCGATGAACAGCGCAAAGGCCCGGTCCACCCCTTCCAGCAGTGCGAACAGCGTGGGCAGGCTGTCGAGCGTATCGACCGACACCAGCGCCAGACGACCGGGCCGCGCCGCCTGTACCGCCGCCACGCTGGCCTTCACCAGCGCCGACTTGCCCGTGCCCCGCGCGCCCCAGAGCAGCACGTCCTGCGCCGCATGCCCCTCGGCCAGCCGGGTCAGATTGGTGAGCAGCGCCTCGCGCTGACGGTCCAGCCCCTGCAACAGGTCCAGCGGCAGCGGCGCGAAGCCGCGCACCGGCCGAAGCACGCCGTCACGCCACAGATAGGCGGGATGCGCCAGCGGATCGGCGGAGGCGATGGGCGCGGGGGCCAGGCGTTCGAGCGCGGCGGCGATGCGCTCCAGCACGGAAACGGGAAGGTCGGTCATGCCCGCGCTTCTACGGCGCGGACACCCCGCTGCAAAGACCGACAGGCGTCAGAGCGCGGCGCGATGCCCCGCAATGACCGGATTGCCGGGGGCGAGCGCCAGCGCCTTGTCAAAGAGCTGACGCGCGCCCTCCGTCTCGCCCGCCGCCGCCAGCGCCACGCCATAGGCATCCGCCGCCGCCGCGTTCATAGGCGCCAGCCCATAGGCCACGGCGCCGTAACGCCGCGCGACCAGCCCGTCCCCCGCCCCGGCATAGGCCAGCGCCAGATCGTGGAGCAGCGCGACGTCGTCCGGCCCCAGCTGCATCCGCAATCCTTCGAGCGTTTCGATCGCGGCATCCCATTCCCCGGCGACCAGCTGCCACCGTCCGAGCAGACGGCGCGCGGGCACGCTCTGCGGGTTTTGCGAGAGATACAGGCCGAGCGCGACGGCGGCATCCCTGGCCCGCCCGGCTCGCCCATAGCCGTCGACCAGCCGCAACATCGTCGGCTCGTCGAAGGTCAGATCGGCCGCGCGGGCATAGGGGCCCAGCGCCTCCGCCTGGCGGCCGATGGTCGCCAGCACATCGCCATAGGCCAGCAGCGCGGCCGGGGCCCCCGGCGTGGCGCGGACCAGCGCCTGCGCTTTGGCAAGCGCGCCTGCCCGGTCCCCCTGGCTGGCCAGCGCGCGAATGACCCCCAGCGCATAGGTCGGGTCGGTCGGCGAGGTTTCCGCCGCGATGGCCAGGTCGCCCAGCGGGCGGTCGGGGCGAAAGATCGCCGCTTCGCCGACATGCGCCTGCGCGATCCGGTCGATCAGCCCCGCCCCCTCCCCCGCCGGGGCCGCGAACGCCGCGAGACGCAGCGCATAACCATCGGCATCCGCCCGGCTCAGGATCGGGCGAAGCGTCGCCAGCGCGGCGGGGCGATCCCCCGTCGCGATCTGCGCCGCCGCCAGCAGGCGACGGGCGGCGACGTTCATCGGCTGCATCGCGACGAGTCGCCCCCACACCCGCACCGCCCGCTGCGGCCGCCCCTGGGCATAGGCCAGCAAACCGTTGAGCAGCACGACGGCGGGACGATAGGACAAGGCGCCGCGTGTCTGCTCCAGCACGCCCTCCGCCAAGGCGAAACGCCCCGCCCGCGCGGCGATCACCGCCTGGAGGTAGAATGCCTCAGGACTGCCCGGCTCGGACACCAGCGCCCTGCGGGTCGCCGCCAGCGCATCGCTCGAACGGCCGCTATCGCCCAGCGTCGCGGCATAACGGATCAGCGCCGGATGATAATAGGCATCGCGCCGTAACGCCGCCTCGAACCAGGGCAGGCTCGCCGCCAGGCCATAGCGCGCGCGCACCACCTCGGCCTGCAGGGTCAGCGCCGCCGGATCCGCGGGGGCCAGCGCGGCGGCGCGGGTCGCGGCTTCGCTCGCGCCCAGCATGTCGCCCGCGCCGAACCGGCTGCGACCCAGATCGGTCCAGCTTCGCCCATCGTTCGGAAAGCGCGCCACGACCGCCTGCAACATCCGGCGAAGCGTCGCGCCATCGGCGCGGGCGGCACGAACCTGGGCGGCGGCGCGCATCATCGCGGCGTCCTGCTGCGCGGGCATGCGATCGACCGCCTCTTGCGCGCCCGCCAGATTGCCCAGCGACCAGCGCGCCTCCGCCCGTGCGGCCAGCGTCTCGACCTCTGGCACGCCGTCGGCCAGCGCGCGGTCCAGCGCCGCCTCCGCCGTCACCCCCTGCCCCAGCAACAGGCTCGTCCGGGCGAGCATCATCTGCGCTGGCCCGGAGCGCGGCGCGGCGGCGGCGGCCTGGAGCGCCTGGTCGTGCGCGGCGTGATAATTGCCCGCCTCCAGCGCGACGCTCGCCTTGCGCAGCGCCAGCACGGGGTCGACCGGCGGCTTCGCGGTGAACAGCTGGACCAGCAGCGCCCCCACCGCCAGCGCGATCGCCGCCAACACGCCGATCAGCCGGACGCGAAGCGGCAACCGCCCCCGACGCCAGAGTCGCCGCTTGCGCCGCAGCATCGGATAGGGGCTGGCCGCCGGGGCCCCCGGCCCGGCCGCGTCGCTCACCGCGCGCCCGACGGCCACAGGATGACCCGCAGCGTCTGGAGCAGGATCAGCGCGTCGAGGAAGGGCGAATAATTCTTGGCGTAGTACAAGTCATATTCCAGCTTGTGCCGCGCATCGTCGATCGAGGCGCCATAGGGATAGTTGAGCTGCGCCCATCCGGTGATCCCCGGCTTTACCATATGCCGTTCGGCGTAAAAGGGAATTTGCTGTTCGAGCTGCTCCACGAATTGCGGGCGTTCGGGGCGCGGGCCGACAAAGCTCATCTCGCCCTTCAGCACCGACCAGATCTGCGGCAGTTCGTCGATCCGGACCTTGCGGATGAAGCGGCCGACGCGCGTGATGCGCGGATCGTCCTTTTCCGCCCAGACCGCCTGCCCGGCCAGCTCGGCATCCTGCCGCATCGAGCGCAGCTTGGGGATGTCGAACGCCTGGTTGAACAGGCCGACACGGCGCTGGCGATAGAAGACGGGCCCCTTCGACTCCAGCCGGATGGCGATGGCGGTGATCGCGATGATCGGCACCGCCGCGACCAGCAGCGCCAGGCTGACCGTGACGTCGAACGCCCGCTTGAGGATCACGGAGCGCACGCGCCCCGACGAGAAGCCGTCGGAGAAGATCAGCCAGCTATGGCTGACCGACGCCAGGTCGATCCGTCCGGTTTCGCGCTCCAGAAAGCTCGACAGCTCGAACACCTGCACGCCCGCCGTCCGGACACGCAACAGGTCCTGATAGGGCAAGGCGCGGCGGCGTTCCTCCAGCGCCAGCACGACCTCCACCACCTCGCGACCGACGACGAACGCCTGGAGATTGGGAATATCCTCGCGGTGGATGGCCTGTGGCAGCACCCTTTCGGCATCGGACATGGCGATCACCCCGACCACCAGGAAATTGGCACCCGGCCGCTCGGCCAGCTCGACGATCTGGGCGGCGCGGGGCCCCGCCCCCATCACGATCACCCGCCGCTTGAACCGGTCCCCGCCCAGCAGCCGCCCTAACGCGCCACGCATGACGACCAGCAGAAGGATCGCAAACATCATCGCGAACAACAGGCTCGATCGCCAATAGGAGACCGCCGGAAAGAAGAAGAAGATCAGCGACAGGAAGATGACGCCCAGCGACACCGCGACCATCAACCGCGCCGCCGCGAAGCGCAACGACAGAAAGGACGCGGTTGAATAGGCCCCCACCGCCAGCAGCGCGATCTGAAGCGGCGCGGCAAAGCTCAATATCTGCGGCCAGCGGTCGATCGCCGCACCGACCGGATAGCCGATCTGCCAGGCCCGCAACCGCCACCCCAGCTCGGAGGCGAGCAGCAGCAGCGTGAAATCGACCAACCCGAGCAGCAGAACCGCATGGGGGACATAGTGTTTGAACACACGGATCATCGACCGGACGCTACTCGTCACCCCCTTGAACGCACGACTGTCCCAATTTTTACACGGAATGACAAACGAAGCGTGAAGATATGCGTTATGGGCGCGTTATAGGCGAAACCGTCATCCGATCGGCGATGGCGGATCAACAAAGGGGCATTCATGCACAATCCGATCGTTCCGGTCATCCTGTCCGGCGGCTCCGGCACGCGACTTTGGCCCATGTCCAAGCCGGAAATGCCCAAGCAGCTGCTCGCGCTGACCTCGGACGAGACCATGTTGCAGCTGACCGCGCAACGCACCAATTCGGAAGACTTCGCGGCACCGATCATCGTCGCGGGCCAACGGCATGCCGATCTGGTCGAGAACCAGCTGGTCGCCGCGGGCACCCCGGCCCAGGCGCTGATCCTCGAGCCGGTGGCGCGCAACACCGCGCCCGCCATCGCACTCGCCGCGCTCGCCGCCAAGCCCGAGGACGTGCTGCTGGTCATGCCGTCCGACCATGTCATCGCCGATCTGGACGCGTTCCATGCCGCGATCCGCGCCGCGCTGCCGATGGTGTCGCAGGGCTGGCTCGCGACCTTCGGCATCTCGCCCGACAAGCCCGAGACCGGCTATGGCTGGATCCAGGTCGGCCGCGAGATCGCGCCGGGGGTCAACCAGGTCGCGCGCTTCGTCGAGAAGCCCCGCCTGGAACGTGCCGAGGCGATGCTGGCGCGCGGCGACTATGCATGGAACGGCGGCATCTTCCTGTTCCGTGCCGACCGCTATCTGGAGGAACTGGGCCAGCACGCCCCCGAAATGCTCGTCGCCGCCGAAAAGGCGATGCGCGGCGCCACGCATGAGGGCAAGCGCATCTGCCCCAACGAGGCCGACTTCGCCGCCTGCCCGTCCGATTCGATCGACTACGCGGTCATGGAGCGCGCCGATCGCGTCGCGGTCGTGCCGGTCGCGATGGGCTGGAACGATGTCGGCAGCTGGGACGCGCTGCACGCGATCAGCGAGCTGGACGGTTTCGGCAATGCGCATCGCGGCGAAGTGCTGGCGATCGATACCAAGAACTGTCTGATCCGCACCGACCGGGTGCGCGTCGCGGCGGTCGATGTCGAGAATCTGATCGTCGTGGCGAGCGGCGACGACATCCTGATCCTGCCGCGCGGTCGCAGCCAGGACGTCAAGAAGCTGATCGAGGCGATGAAGCGCTGATCCCCGACCGGCGGGCGGCCGTCCTGGTCGCCCGCCGGTGTCAGCCGGAGCGCCGGTCGAGCGCCGCGAGTATATCCGAGACCGTGGTGGACAGGACGCCCCGTTCGGCCAGCCGGTCGAACACCGCATCCCACCACCGATCGAACTGCGTCCGGTCGCGCGCATCGCGGACATAGGGGGTATGCCCCGGCTCCAGCGTCGGGGAATGAAAGGAAAAGACCAGCAGGCGGACACCGTCCTGCAATGCCCGGTCGATCCCCGCCAGCGCATCGGCGATACCCACCCCTTCAGGCGTCAACGGTATCCGGTTGAGCAACCCCGCCCGTGCCAGCATTCCGCGACCATATGGGACCTGTCCCGCGCACCGATAGAGGCGCGGTCCGCATCGCCCCAAGAGCCCGTCGAACACACTGGTCAGCGGCAACTCGATCATCCCGTCACGGCGAAAGCCATGCGCCGCGATGCCGCCGAAATCCATGCCCCCTTCGTCGCCATAATCGTGCAGCGCGCGCATCGAGCTGTCGATCCGATAGCCCCGCTCCGCCAACAGGCCCAGCGAGGACGGCCCCAACCCATAGCGCCCCGACCGGAAGATGCGCGGCCCCGTGCCGAAACCCTGCGCCAATGCCTGGGTCAGCGTATCGAGCTTGGCCGTTTCCAGCGCGGGGGGCAGGTTGCCCGCATGGCTGGTGAAGGGGTCGACCACCTCCCGGTAGGGCGGGGTGACCCAGGCGTGAAGCTGCGCCCCGATTTCCGACCGCCCGTCGTTCAGACACTCGGACAGGATCGCGACCGACGCCGGATCGACCGCGACCGGATAGTCGACCATGCAGGTCAGCCCGACGCCCGCCGCGGCAAAGCGCCGATGCGCCGCCGGGAAGGCCCGCATCGCCGTCGTCGCACGGTGCCGCCGATCGAGCGGCGCGGACCAGTCGAATTCCTCCTCGACATCGACGGTGACCAGGAAGCGGGTGCCGAAATCGGCGGGCCAGTCGATCCGTTCCTCCGCACTCGGCGGGTCGGGGCGCCAGGGCCGGGTCGGCATGGTCGGCTTCAGCGGCGCGACGCCTGTCCCGCGCGCTGCTCCCCGCCGAGCGGCAGCGCCAACACGACCCGGTGGAGCCCGATGGTCAGGCCGCCGCCCATTTCCGCGCCCAGCTTGTCGATCAGCCGCAGCGAAAAGCCGGTGCCGAGCAGCGGCGCACCGTCACGCTGATCCTCGTCGCCCGCCTCGCTGAGCAGCGCGCCCTCGGTCTCGACGGTCAGGGCCAGCGGCCGGTCGACGCGCAGCACCGCCATGCCCTGATCGATCGCCAGCCCGGCGGCCAGCCGCTCGCCGACCACGCAATTGGACAGCAGGACGGAGAACAGTCGGGTGATCAGCCGCTCGCTCGCGCGGTCGTCCGCCAGGGCGGTGATCGCCTGCTCGGGCGCCTCGAAACGGATTTCCGCACGGCGCAACTCGGCCAGCGGGTGGAGTTCGGTCAGGATGCGCCGGATCAGCGGCTCGAGCGGCACGACGGTCGGCCGCAGCTCCAGCACCCGTCCCTCGATCCGCGCCGCCGTGTCGAGATCCTCGACCGAGGCGAGCAGGTCCGCCGCCATCGACCGGATGGCCGATGCCCGGTCGCGATAGACCGGCGCGACGGGGCCGAGCAGCTCGCTTTCGATCAGTTCGGCAAAGCCCGCCACCGCATTGGCGGGGGTACGGAGTTCGTGGACCAGCTGGCGCAGCGAATCGGACGAAGCCTTGTCCGACGCCGTGTCGGCGCCGACCGCATTGGCGATCTCGTCGCGCCGGGGCCGCCGCCCGCTGCCGCGATAGCCCAGAAACTGGCCGGTCAACGGGTCGAAATAGGGCATGGCCGAAACCCGCCACGATCCCGCCGCTTCCGATGCACCGCCAATCTCCAGCCGGGCGTCGCGGAAGGGCGAGCGGCGCCGAAACGCCCCCATCGCCACGCCGTCGAACTGCGCCAGCCCCTGCATCACGGTCTCGGCGATGCTGACGCCGACCAGCGGCCCGCGCGCGACGCCATCGACGCCCAGGATCAGTCCACGCGTGTCGGTCTCGAAATCGAAATGCGCCGGGCCCGCATGGCTCGGGGTCGCCCCCGCCACTTCTTCGCGGCGCTGGTTGAACGCGTCGATCCGGGCGACCAGATCGGCGATCTCATAGCGCGGGGGGGCGGAAGCGGGCTCGGCATGGCGCATCGCCTCGGCCATGAAGGGCAGGGTCCGGGCCACCTGCCCCAGCGCGACGAACGGCGTGGCGGGCTGGGTCGGCACGGGATCGAGCAGGATGGACAGCGGCGGCTGTTCGGCGACCGGCGGCTCCTGCGGCGGCAATGGCGCGGCGGCGGGCGGCGGCGGGGGCGTGTCGCGGGCGATCGGCCAGCTTTGCGGCTGGGATGGGGTCGGCGCCACGGTGACGGGTTCGGGATCGGCCACCGCCTCCGCGCCGAAGTGCGGCAGGACGAAATCGACCGCGCCGAAGCTCTCCAGTCCCCGCTGCACCGTTTCCGACAAATCTCGACGATGACGGAGGATCGATCGGGTGCCGGGCGTCAGCCGGGGCAGGATCGCCAGCCAGTCCGCATCCGCCAGGGTCACCGAGCGCAGGACCGGCCCCGCGACGGGCAGATCGTCCTGGGCGAAGAAGGCGACCAGCGCGACCGGTGCCGGGC
The DNA here is from genome assembly GCF_040544655.1 of Sphingomonas sp. 1185. Taxonomy (NCBI): domain Bacteria; kingdom Pseudomonadati; phylum Pseudomonadota; class Alphaproteobacteria; order Sphingomonadales; family Sphingomonadaceae; genus Sphingomonas; species Sphingomonas sp. 1185. The sequence continues at coordinate 150,741 of NZ_JBEPKL010000002.1, read as the reverse complement.
CCTGACGCAGCATGCGGGCGCTGGCGGCACGAACGGGCTCGGGCACGATATCGCGCAACGCCGCCAGTCGCGCCAGCATCGGCGGATCTGCGGGAACCCGCCCGCGACTCATCAGGTCGACAAGCTGCCGCCAGGCAGTCTGCGCGCCGAATGGCGTCGCAGTGTCGGCCGAAAGAATCGTCGCCAGACTGTCGTCGAACCGCACAGAGCTCCCTTTACGCTTGGGCCATGGCCCCTGAGGACCCTGACGTAACGTCTTTATCCTTCCAACTGGTAACCTGCAAATATCACGCGACATGCCGTTGCAAAGTGAGACAATTGCGGTAGTGCGTAATTTTCTTATATCCAGCCGCAAACGAACATAGGGAATCGGCTTTTTATGTGGAGTATCGTGTAATGGCGCTCGATCGCATCGATCGGCAGATCCTGGCGCTGTTGCAGGCCGATGGCCGTATGACCAATGTCGAACTCGCCGAACGCGTCGGTTTGACCGCCCCGCCCTGCCTGCGTCGCGTCCGCGCGCTGGAGGAAGCGGGGGCGATCCGGGGCTATCACGCCGATCTGGACGCCGCGCGTCTGGGCTTTCCGATCACCGTCTTCGCGATGGTGTCGCTGCGCAGCCAGGCCGAACATGACCTGGCCGCGTTCGAGGCGCATGTCGCCGGTATCCCCGAAGTGCGCGAATGCCATATGCTGAACGGCGAGATCGACTTCATCCTGAAGATCGTCGCGTCGGACCTCAAGAGCTTCCAGGAAATCCTGACCGGGCATCTGACACCGGCGCCCAACGTCGCCAGCGTCAAGACCTCGCTGACCATTCGCACCGCCAAGCAGGTGTCGGGGATTCCGATCGAAGCGGACTGACCCACGGGTTTTTGGCAAGACAGGAAACCGGCCTTCCGCGAGGGGGGCCGGTTTTTTTCTTGGGCCTCGATCTGCCGGGGCAATTCAATTTCCAGGAATTCGCGTGGCCTTCGGCTGCGCTCAGGCTGAACGGAGAGAGGGGCGCGGGCGGTGCCTGGGACTACTGACCCGACAGCCGTTCGCGCTAAGCGAAGTCGAAGCACACGCCCTGCGGCTTCCTTCCCGGCGAGCACAATCCCGTGGCCTTCGACTGCGCTCAGGCTGAACGGAGGGCGGGGCGCGCGCGGCGCTTGGGGCCGCTGACCAGACAGCCGTTCGCGCTGAGCGAAGTCGAAGCGCACGCCCTGCGGTTTCCTTCCAGGCGAGCGTATTCCCGTGGCCTTCGACTGCGCTCAGGCTGAACGGAGGGCGGGGCGCGGGCGGGGCCTGGGACTACTGACCCGACAGCCGTTTGTGCTGAGCGAAGTCGAAGCACACGCCCTGCGGCCTCCCTCCAGGCGAGCGCAATCCCGTGGCCTTCGACTGCGCTTGGGCCGAACGGAGGGCGGGGCGCAGGCAGTGCTTGGGGCTGCTGACCCGACAGCCGTTCGCGCTGAGCGAAGTCGAAGCGCACGCCCTGCGGTTTCCTTCCAGGCGAGCGCAATCCCGTGGCCCTCGACTGCGCTCAGGCTGAACGGCGGGTGGGAGGGAGCTTCGCGCATCTCCCCCGGAACGGAAAAGGCCCCGGCTTTCGCCGAGGCCTTTCCGCAGGACCGGACCGCGCCGACCGGATCGGCGCGGACGATGACCTTATGCCTGGGTCGAGAGCCAGGCCTTCCAGAAGCCCGCCAGATCGGCGCGCGGGGCGCCCTTCACGGCGTCGAAGGCGGCGGTGGCACCGGCCTTGTCGCCCTGCGCGGCGAGCGCGATGCCGAGGCGGGTGTTCACCTCGCCCGCATCGACGCCGCCCTTTTGCAGCGCGGTGCGGTACAGCTCGGCCGCCTTGGCATAATTGCCCTGGCCGTAATAGGCCTCGGCGGTCAGCGCGGCGAGCTTGCCGTCGCCCGCCGACTTGGCGCGCGCCTCGGTCGGAGCGAGCGAGCCTTCCTGGCGGCTCTTGGCGGCGGCGGCGGTCAGCATCGCCTTGGCGGTGGCGTTACCGGCCGGGATCTTGCCGGTCGCCATGCCTTCCTTCAGGACCGCTTCCGCCTCGGCGGGCAGGCCCTTGTCGGTCGCATATTGCGCATATTCCATATAGTCGTTCTGGTCGGCCAGCGACTTGGAGGCGCGCATCAGGCGGAACAGGTCCAGCTTCTGGTTCTTGTCCAGCGTCGCCAGCGAACCCGGCTGCAGGCCATAGATGACCAGCGCGTTGCGCCAGTTCTGGGGCGTCGGATAGGCGACGATCCACTTGCGCATCCAGGTCAGCGTCTCGGGGACCATCTTGCTCTTGTTGGCGCGACCGATGGCGTACTTGTAATAATCCTCCGGCGCCTTCTGGCCCGAGGCGTTCATCTGGTCGATGGTGGTGGCCAGCGCGGCGTTGGCACCCGCGACGTCGCCCGTCTCCATCTTCGCCTTGACGATCAGCAGCGGCAGGTTGGGGTCGTTGTAACCCAGCTGCTGCGCCTGTTCGAAATATTTCAGCGCGATCGGATACTGCTTGCCATTATAGGCCAGCGCGCCGCGACGATAGACATAGCGCGGCTTGTCCGTCACCGGGGTCGAAGGGCTGGCGATCAGCACGTCGAGCGGCTTGGCAAGCGGGGCCTCGTCGATCGGCGCGTTCGGGTTCGCCTGCTGGGCGGCGAACAGCTTGCCCGATTCGAGTTCGTAGCGCATCGCGGCCGCGATATACTTGTCGTCCTCGGTCTTGGCCGCAGCCTCGACCGCCGACACCAGCGGATCGGCGGCGGCATAATTCTTCTGCTGCAGCACCGGCTGTGCCGCCTGCGCCGCCTTGAGCGCCTCGGGGCTGAGCTTCAGGCCACCGGCTTCCTGCTCCTTGCCCTTCTTCTGCGCAACGGCCGGCGCGGTCAGCGCAACGCCACCTACGCCCGTCGCAAGCACCGCCGCCAGCGCGAGTTTCGGAATGATTTTCATGCGAATTCTCTCCAAGAATAGAGCCTGTCAGGTCCGGAACCGTCGATGGCGCGCTTGTAGGGACAGGTCTCGTCCCGTTCAAGCAAAGCGATGATGCGTGCCACCCTATCCGTCAGCCGCTGAACGCGGATTGAACGCGAACGCTCCGCCCGCTAGCGCGTGCGCCATCATGATTGCCGTCATTTCCCCCGCCAAGACGCTCGATTACCAGAGCCCCCTCCCCGATCTCGCCCCCACCCGCCCGCATTTCGCGGTCGAGGCGGACGCGCTGGCCGCCGCCGCCGCGGGCCTAGGCGAAGAGAAGCTGTCCGCGCTGATGCGCATCTCGCCCGCGCTCGCCAAGCTGAATGCCGAACGGTTCCGCGACTTCGCCGACGCGCCCGAGCGGCCCGCGATGTTCGCCTTTGCGGGCGACGTCTATACCGGGCTGGAGGCCAAGACGCTGGACGAGCCCGCGATCCTGTTCGCGCAAGATCATCTGCGGATGCTGTCGGGGCTTTACGGGCTGCTCCGCCCGCTGGACGCGATGCGTCCCTATCGGCTGGAAATGGGCACGCGCTGGGCGCCGCGCGGGGACAAGCTGACCGACTGGTGGGGCGACCGGATCGCCGCGCGCCTGGCCGAGGAGGTCGAGGCGGAGGGGACCGGCACCATCCTGAATCTGGCCAGCCAGGAATATTGGCATGCCGTCGACGGCAAGCTGCCCGCGTCCATCCGCGTGATCGGCGTCGATTTCCGCGAGGGTGACCGCTTCGTGAGCTTCCACGCCAAGAAGGCGCGGGGCGCCATGGCGCGCTGGATGGTCGAGCATGCCATCACCGACACCGATACGATGCGCGGTTTCGATAGCGACGGCTATGCGTTCGATGCCGAGGCGAGCACGCCGACCCTATGGAGATTCGTGCGATGAGCGAGTGGAAACGGGCGATCGTCATCGGCGCTTCGGGCGGGATTGGCGGAGCCCTTGCCGACGCGCTGGAAGAAGAAGGGATCGCCGTCGCCCGCTTCGCCCGCTCGATGACCGGCGACGCGCATATCGATCTGGAGGACGAGGCCAGCATCGCCGCCGCCGCCGCGCGAATCGCCAGCGGCCCTGCCCCCGATCTGGTGATCGTCGCCACCGGCCTGCTGCATGACGGCGAACAGGGGCCCGAAAAGGCGATCGACCAGCTGTCGCCCGCATGGCTGGCGCGCAATTTCGCGGTCAACGCGATCGGCCCGGCGCTGGTCGCCAAGCACCTGCTGCCGCTGATGCCGCGCACCGGCAAGACGATCTTCGCGGCGCTGTCGGCGCGGGTAGGCTCGATCTCGGACAATCGCATGGGCGGCTGGTACGGCTATCGCGCGTCCAAAGCGGCGCTGAACCAGTTCATCCGCACGCTGGCGATCGAACACAAGCGGCGCAACGACCGCTCGATCGTCGTCGCCCTGCACCCCGGCACCGTCGATACCGCGCTGTCCAGGCCGTTCCAGGGCAATGTCCGCCCCGGCGGCCTGTTCGCCGCCGACCGCGCCGCCGTGCAACTGCTCGACGTCCTCGACGGATTGCGCGCGCCCGACAGCGGCAAGCTGTTCGACTGGGAGGGCAAGGAGGTCCAGCCCTGACCCGTCAAACCCTTGTTACGACAACGTCATGACAGAATAGTAACATCTGCGACATGTCGCCGAAATCGCCGGGACGGCATAAGGTCCTGGCTGGTCGCCGTTTACTCCCGTCGGCGACCAGCGCCTCGAAAAGTCCCGCGATCCTGCTGCCGAGGGGGAGCATAGGCGCCGGGCCCATCCCCGCCGACCCGCTCCGCGCCCGCCGTTGCTCCCGAACGGCCCCTCGCGAATGGGGTCGCGCGGGGGTGGTCAGGCGGCTCACGCTCGGCTAGTACCCTTGGTTCCCATCTGACCATCAAGCCGGAAAGCAACAGACTTTGGCCGACGAGACGACCCTCGCGGAACCTTCCGATATTTCGACGATCTCCATCGTCGACGAGATGAAGTCGAGCTATCTCGACTATGCGATGAGTGTGATCGTGGCGCGTGCGCTGCCCGATGTGCGCGACGGCCTGAAGCCCGTCCATCGCCGTATCCTCTATTCGGCCGCCGAGAGCGGCTTCGTCGCGGGCAAGCCGTACCGCAAGTCGGCGCGCATCGTCGGCGACGTCATGGGTAAATACCACCCGCACGGCGACAGCGCGATCTATGACGCGCTGGCCCGCATGGCGCAGGACTGGTCGATGCGCGTGCCGCTGATCGACGGCCAGGGCAACTTCGGCTCGATGGACCCCGATCCGCCCGCCGCGATGCGTTACACCGAAGCGCGCCTGGCCAAGGTCGCCAACTCGCTGCTCGACGATCTCGACAAGGATACGGTCGACTTCCAGCCCAACTATGACGGCTCGGAGCGCGAACCCTCGGTCCTGCCCGCCCAGTACCCGAACCTGCTGGTCAATGGTGCCGGCGGTATCGCGGTCGGCATGGCGACCAACATCCCGCCGCATAACCTGGGCGAGGTGGTCAATGCTTGTCTCGCGTACATGGAAAACGGCGCGATCACGGTCGAGGAACTCAACGAGATCGTCCCCGCCCCCGACTTCCCCACCGGCGCGCTGATCCTGGGCCGTTCGGGCGCGCGCTCGGCCTATCAGACCGGGCGCGGCTCGATCATCGTGCGCTCGCGTCACGAGATCGAGGAGATGCGCGGCGACCGCCGGGCCATCGTCCTGACCGAAATCCCCTATCAGCAGGGCAAGAACGCGCTCGTTGAAAAGATCGCCGAGGCCGCCAAGGAAAAGCGGATCGAGGGGATCAGCGACATTCGCGACGAATCGAACCGCGAAGGCGTTCGCATCGTCATCGACCTGAAGCGCGATGCGACCCCGGAGGTCGTGCTCAACCAGCTGTGGCGGCACACCCCCGCCCAGACCAGCTTCCCGGCCAACATGCTTGCCATTCGCGGCGGGCGGCCCGAACTGCTGAACCTGCGCGACATCATCCAGGCCTTCGTCCAGTTCCGCGAGCAGGTCATCACCCGCCGCTCCAAGTTCGAACTGGCCAAGGCGCGTGAGCGGGCGCACATCTTGCTGGGCCTCGTCATCGCGGTGACGAACCTGGACGAAGTGGTGCGGATCATCCGGGGTTCGGCCTCGCCGGTCGCCGCGCGTGAGGCGCTGCTCGCCCGCGAATGGCCGATCGCCGAGATCGCGCCGTACATTCGCCTGGTCGAAGCAGTCGAAAGCGAGGGCTTTGGCGACACCTATCGCCTGTCCGAGACCCAGGTCCGCGCGATCCTCGACCTGCGCCTGCATCGCCTGACCGCGCTGGGTCGCGACGAGATCGGCGACGAGTTGAAGGGTCTGGCGGACTCGATCACCGAGCTGCTCGAAATCCTCGCCAACCGCGTGAAGCTGTACGAGGTCATGCGCGGCGAGCTGGTGGCGATCCGCGACCAGTTCGCCACCCCGCGCCGCTCGGAAATCGCCGCCGCCGCCGATGGCATCGACGACGAGGACCTGATCGAGCGCGAGGACATGGTCGTCACCGTGACCATGCAGGGCTATATCAAGCGCACCCCGCTCGACGCCTTCCGCGCGCAGAACCGGGGCGGCAAGGGCCGCTCGGGCATGGCGACCAAGGACGAGGACGTCGTCACCGAGCTGTTCGTGACCAGCACCCATACGCCGGTGCTGTTCTTCTCGAACCATGGCAAGGTCTATCGCTACAAGGTGTGGCGCCTGCCCGAAGGCGGCCCAGCCACGCGCGGGCGGCCGATGGTCAACCTGCTGCCGCTGGCACCCGGCGAGACCATCTCGACCGTGCTGCCGCTGCCCGAGGACGAGGCGGAGTGGGGCAAGCTCCACGTCATGTTCGCCACCGCCAAGGGCGCGGTGCGCCGCAACTCGATGGACGCGTTCACCAACGTCCCCTCGAACGGCAAGATCGCGATGCGCTTCGACGACGAGAGCGAGGACCGGCTGATCGGTGTCGCGCTGCTCGGTGCCCAGGACGACGTGCTGCTCGCCACCCGTTGCGGCCGGGCGATCCGCTTCGCCGCCGACGATGTGCGCGAGTTCCAGAGCCGTACCTCGACCGGCGTGCGCGGCATCGCGCTGAAGGGCGAGGACGAGGTCATCTCGCTCTCGGTCCTGCACCGCGTCGGCACCACCCAGGAGGAGCGCGAGGCTTATCTGCGCTTCGCCCCCTGGAAGGGCGAGAAGGAAGGCGAGCCCGAGCTGTCGGTGGAGCGGTATGAAGAGCTGCGCAACTCCGAGCAGTTCATCCTGACCGTCTGCGCGAACGGCTATGGCAAGCTGTCCTCGGCCTATGAATATCGCCGCACGGGCCGTGGTGGCCAGGGCATCACGAACATCGACAATATCGCCCGCAACGGCGATGTCGTCGCCAGCTTCCCTGCATCCAAGGGGCATCAGCTGATGCTCGTGACCGACCAGGCCAAGCTGATCCGCATGTCGCTGGCGTCGCTTCGCGTCATCGGGCGCGGCTCGGCGGGGCTGCGGCTCTTCAACGTGGCGGCGGGCGAGCATGTCGTCTCGGCCGCGCGCATCGAGGAGACCGAGGAGGATGCCGAGATGAACCTGGCCGACGGCACGTCCGACATCGCGCCCGAGCCCGACGCGGTCGTCGGCGAGAACCTCGCCGCCGGACCCGAGGATGGCGAATGAGCCAGCCCGCCACCGCCTATAAGGTGCTGACCGCCGATCAGATGGCGGCGCTGGAACAGGAGGGCGCCTTTGCGGGCGCCCCCGTGGATATGGCCGATGGCTATATCCATCTGTCCACCGCCGCCCAGCTGACCGACACGGTCGACAAGCATTTCGCCGGCCAGGACGACCTGCACATCGCGGCGGTCGATCTGGCGGCGATGGGCGGGGCGGTGAAGTGGGAAGAGAGCCGGGGTGGCCAGCTCTTCCCGCATCTCTATGCGCCGCTGCCGCTGACGGCAGTGCTGGCCTATGGTCCGATGAAACGCGATACGGACGGGACGGTCCGCCTGCCCGTTTTGGGGTGATCGCAAGGAAATTGATGGCGTTGCGTCACGAAAACGTCATCAATTCCTAACACGGCGTTTACGGTTGATGACCTAGGGACGGAGGCGATGAAGCCGCCCGTCTTCTCCTCCGGGGTCGCCGTGCCCCAAGCCCCGGTGATCGACGCCGATGCGTCGTTGACGGCGGCGATCGGCCTGTTCCGGCAGCATCCCGACATGCGGCTGCTGCCGGTGCTGGACGCCGAGCGCCGCCCGGTCGGCGCGATCCGTGAGCGGGACGTGAAGGGGCTGCTCTACAATCCCTTCGGCCATGCGCTGCTGCAAAATCCCGATTTCGGCGCGACGCTGGATGGTTATGTCCGCGCCCATCCCTGTTGCGAGGTCGGGGCGAGCATCGCCGAAAAGCTGGCGCTCCATGCCGATTGGGGCGCGCCCGACGCGCTGATCCTGACGAAGAAGGGTGTTTTCGAGGGCACGCTGGATGCCGCCACGATCGCGCGGCAGGCGGCCGATGCGCAAATCGCGCTGGCGCAGGAGCGAATGGCGCGGGCACGTCGGATCGACGGCGCGGCGCACGACTTCCTGGCCGATATCGCCATCCTGTCGGACACGCTGGCCCGCGCGACCGGCGATATGGGCCGCGTGGCGGGCGATCTGGCGCGCTATGCGGGCGAAACCCAGATAGGCGCGACATGCATGACCGAGGCGGTCGAGCAAAGCCGTTCGGCGCTGGGCGACACCGCGGCGCGCGGGCGGGGCCTGGCCGATGCCTTCGCCTCGATCACCCGCGACATGGACAAGGCGCGCGATATCCGCCGCACGGTCGGCGACCGGATCGCCGCCACCGGCCTCCGCGCCGATGCCCTGGCCGACAGCGCCACCGCGATCGACGCGCTGCTCGCGCTGATCGAGGCGGTATCGGCCCGCACCAACCTGCTCGCGCTGAACGCCGCGATCGAGGCCGCGCGCGCTGGCGAGGCCGGACGCGGCTTCGCGGTCGTCGCGCATGAGGTCAAGGCGCTCGCCAGCCAGACCCGCGAGGCCGCACAGAACGCCGCGCGCAACATCGCCGAGGTCAAGACCAACCTGCACGCGCTCGTCGCCGAACAGGGCCAGCTTTGCGAGGCGGTCGGGGCGATCGGCGCCATCTCTCAGGCGATCGACCTGGCGGTGGCGGCGCAAGGCGTCGCGACCACCGCGATCGCGGGCAATGTCGAACAGTCGGTGACGGCCGCGCACCAAATCGGGCGACAGGTCGCGCAGATCCAGCAGGATGCGACCCGGATCGATCAGGAAGCGGGCGCGCTCCACGGCCTGGCGCAGGCTTTGGGCCAAACCATCGGCGCGCTGCGCGACCGCACGGCCAGCTTCGTGGACCTGGTCGCGGTCTGATCAGACATAGAGGTCGACCACCGTCATCCCCTGCCCCACCGCCTCCAGCAACAGGGTGCGATGGCAATGGCAGGGATCGCGTTCGTAGCAGAGCAAGGCGGACGGCATCTCGCCCGCCAGATCGAGCATCCGCGCCGCCGCCGCCTGCGCCTCGGGCAGCGCCAGCTGATCGTCATAGACGTCGCGCAGCGTCCCCACATCGCCCTTCTTGGCCGCATCCCGCCCGCGCTTCGGCGTGCCCAGATCCTTGAGGTGGACATAATGGATCCCGACCTCGCGCAAGGCGGCGGCCAGCGGCGACTTGGAAAAGCCGGGCCGCCGCGACAGCGGCAGCGCGCGGACGTCGATCAGCCGCGCGACCCCCGCCTGTTTCAGCGTCGCGAGGAACCCGTCGACGGTCGCGCCCTCATAGCCGATGGTGAAGATGGTCGTCATGCTCCGGAGGTGGCGGCGGTGTCGCATCGGCGCAAGTGCTTCCACCCCGGCGCTTCCGGGTCTAAGGCGACGCGATGACCTATGACATTCATGTGATCGGCGGCGGGCTGGCGGGCTCGGAAGCCGCGTGGCAGCTTGCGGAAGCGGGGCTGAAGGTGCGCCTGTCCGAAATGCGCGGCGGCGCGGACACCACGCCCGCCCATCATGGCGGCGATCTGGCCGAGCTGGTCTGTTCCAATTCCTTCCGCTCGGACGATGCGACCTCCAACGCGGTCGGCCTGCTCCATCAGGAGATGCGCGCGCTTGGCTCGATCATCATGGCCAAGGGCGATGTCCATGCCGTGCCTGCCGGTTCGGCGCTGGCGGTGGACCGCGACGGCTTTTCGGCCGGTGTCACGGCCGCGCTTGCGGCGCATCCCAACATCACCATCGTTCGCGAGCGGATCGATGCGTTGCCGGAAGGACCCGCGATCATCGCCACCGGCCCGCTGACCGCGCCGTCGCTGGCGGGCGGCATCGGCGAGGCGACCGGCGCGGAGGCGCTGGCCTTCTTCGACGCCATCGCGCCGATCGTCCACCGCGAGTCGATCGACATGGACGTCGCCTGGTTCCAGAGCCGCTGGAACAAGGGCACGGGCAAGGATTACATCAACTGCCCGATGGACAAGGACCAGTATCTGGCCTTCCATCAGGCGCTGCTCGACGGCGAGAAGACCGAGTTCCGCGAGTGGGAGAAGAACACCCCCTATTTCGATGGCTGTATGCCGGTCGAGGTCATGGCCGAACGCGGCGTCGACACGCTGCGCTTCGGGCCGATGAAGGGTGTCGGCCTCGACGATCCGCGCACCGGGCGCTGGCCCTATGCCGTCGTCCAGCTGCGCCAGGACAATGCGGCGGGCACGCTGTGGAACATCGTCGGTTTCCAGACCAAGCTGAAATATGCCGAGCAGATCCGCATCTTCCGCACTATTCCGGGGCTGGAAAAGGCCGAGTTCGCGCGGCTGGGCGGATTGCACCGCAACACCTTCATCCGCTCGCCCGAGCTGCTCGACGCGACGCTGCGGCTGAAGTCGCGGCCCAATCTGCGCTTCGCGGGCCAGATCACGGGTTGCGAGGGCTATATCGAGAGCGCCGCCATCGGCCTGCTGGCCGGACGTTTCGCGGCGGCCGAGCTGACCGGCAAGACCATCGCGCCGCCGCCGGTCGAAACCGCGTTGGGCGCGCTGCTGGGTCATATCACCGGGCTGGCCGAGGCCGAGACCTATCAGCCGATGAACGTCAATTTCGGCCTATTCCCGCCCATTCCCGGCCGGACCAAGAAGGCCGATCGCAAGAAGATGTACACCGACCGCGCGCGCGAGGCGCTGCCCGGCTGGCTCAACTCTCTTCCGCCGGGGCCGCCTCCGGTGCCTCAGCCGGTGCCGTTCGCGCCGGAGGACAGTTCGCCCGAGCCGGTCGACGCTTGACGGCGGTGGTGGCGAACTCGGCCGCGTTCATCGCGCCGGACCTGTCGCGGTCGGCGTTGGCGAATTTGGTCGTGGCCTTCACCGCCCATTCGTCGAACGACAGCCTGCCGTCGCCGTCGCGGTCCAGCTTGGCGTAAGCCTTGCGCCGCGCGGCGAGATATTCCTCGCGGGTGATCGCGCCGTCGCGGTCTTTGTCGTAGCGGTCGAAGCGCTTCTGCTCGCGGGTGCGGGCGGACGCTTCGGGAAGCGGCGTGTCGTCCTCTCCGGCTTGCGGGGAGGCCGCCGTAGCGGCACTTGCGGCGGGGAGTGGGGATGGTGTGTCGGGTCGGCTGCCCCACAGGAACAGCCCTGCCCCCACCAGCACCAGCGTGCCCAACCCTCCGGCCAGATAGCGCCACATCGGTCCCGTCTCCCCCCGTCAGACGGGCTTATGGGTAACCGGGGTTATAGGCGGGCGGCAAGGGATTCCCGTGGCCTTCGACTTCGCTCAGGCTGAACGGTGGGAGGGAGCGCCATTCCCAATGCTCGGCGTACCCCGGCGAAGGCCGGGGTCCAGTTTCTGTGCAGCCTGTGGAGCGCCCCGGATCGGCGGGGGAGGCAAAGGTCTCGCGCCGTCGATAGGGCAGCGCAACTGGACCCCGGCCTTCGCCGGGGTACGGCACTATCTCCAGGCCAAGGACGTCAGCGCCCCGTCAAACCATGCCACGCCAGCCGCGCCGCGCGGAGGGGATGGCCTGGCAGGCGGTCCGGGTGGCGCAAACCTTCACGGGCCAGGACACCCAGGCCGCTCAACCCCCGCGTCCCTCGCGCCCGCTTCGGCGACAGCGCGGTGTCCAGCTCGCCCAGGGCCTGTGCGCCGATTCGATCCGCCAGCGGCTTGTCGCTGATATGCCCGGCCAGGTCGGCCTTGGCCCAGGCGATCCCGAGAGGTTCCCACCCCTCGCCACCCAGCAACCGCCCGATCGAGGCGAACAACAACCCGCCCCGTGCGCTTGCATGAAGTGCCACCCGTTCGTCGTCCAGCGGCTCGCCATCATCGAGAAGCGCCTCCCACGCCTCGATCATCGGTGCGAGGTCGGCTCCCCGCACTCCGCCGGGCAACACCGTCGCCGCCAGCCGCTGGAGTACCGGATGCGCCGGGGCAGGCTCACGGTCGAGCTTTTCCAGCGCCTCATACCACCAGGTCAGCCGCATCTGGCCGATCATCGGGTCGGTCGTGCTTTGCAGGATCGAGGCGAGTTGGTGATCCAGATCGAGCAGCGCCGCGAAGCCGTCGCGCGCCGATGCTGGCGCATAACCCACGGCCAGCGCCTGTTCGCGCATCACCGCCTCAATCGCGGGCGGGGGTGTGGTGGCGGCAGGAGCATCGGTCATCCCTTGCCCTTCGCACAGGCGGCGGCCACGAAAAAGGGCCTCCCGGTCTCCCGGAAGGCCCCCTTCAGATCATAAGATAACCCGCCGCTTAGCCGCGATAGGTGACCTTCTTGACCGCCGCGACGACCTTGTTCGCGTCGACCAGCGCCAGCTTCTCGAGGTTGGCGGCGTAGGGCAGCGGCACGTCCTCGTTGGTCACGCGCAGCACCGGCGCGTCGAGGTCGTCGAACCCTTCTTCCATCACGACGGCGGTGATTTCCGACGCGATCGAGCAGGTCGGCCAGCCTTCCTCGACCACGACCAGGCGGTTGGTCTTGGCGAGCGACTTCAGCACCGTCTTGGTGTCGAGCGGACGCAGCGTGCGCAGGTCGATGACCTCGGCGTCGATGCCCTCGGCGGCCAGCTTCTCGGCGGCTTCGAGCGCGACGCCCACGCCGATCGAATAGGAGACGAGCGTAACGTCCTTGCCCTCGCGCATGATCCGCGCCTTGCCGATCGGCAGGACGAAATCGTCGAGCTTGGGCACGTCGAACGAACGGCCGTACATCAGCTCGTTTTCGAGGAACACGACCGGGTCTTCCGAACGGATCGCGGCCTTCAGCAGGCCCTTGGCATCGGCCGCGTCATAGGGCGCGATCACGATCAGGCCGGGGACCGACGCATACCACGGACCGTAATTCTGCGAGTGCTGCGCGCCGACGCGGCTGGCGGCACCGTTAGGACCACGGAACACGATCGGGCAGCGCATCTGGCCACCGGACATATAGTTGGTCTTGGCGGCCGAGTTGATGATGTGGTCGATCGCCTGCATGGCGAAGTTGAACGTCATGAACTCGATGACCGGACGCAGGCCGCCCATCGCGGCGCCGGTGCCGACACCGGCAAAGCCGTACTCGGTGATCGGCGTGTCGATCACGCGACGGTCGCCGAACTCGTCCAGCAGGCCCTGCGTTACCTTGTACGCGCCCTGATACTGGGCGACTTCCTCGCCCATCACGAAGACGCGGTCGTCGGCGCGCATTTCCTCGGCCATCGCGTCGCGCAGCGCTTCGCGGACGGTGAGCTTCACCATCTCGGTGCCTTCCGGGATTTCCGGCGAGGCGGGCGCTTCCTGCTCGGCGGCGGCGACCAGCTTCTGCGTGCCGCTCTCCTGCTCGGCGGCCGCCGCGCCCTCGGGCATCGGCGGCGAATTGGAGTCGGTCGCCTCGTTCTTCGGCGCGGCGTTGGCGGCCTCGCCCGAACGGCTGCCCGAGGCAGCGGCGGTCGCGACGTCCTCGCCCTCTTCGGCCAGCAGCGCGATGGCAGTGCCGACCTTCACATTGTCGGTGCCCTCGGCAATGATGATCTTGGCGATCACGCCCTCATCGACGGCCTCGAACTCCATCGTCGCCTTGTCGGTCTCGATCTCGGCCATGATGTCGCCGGACTTGACCGTATCGCCTTCCTTCACGAGCCACTTGGCGAGCGTGCCCTCTTCCATGGTCGGCGAAAGGGCCGGCATCTTGATCTCGATCGCCATCTTAGTAACGCTCCACCAGCACTTCAGTGTAGAGTTCAGCCACATCGGGCTCGGGGGTCTGCTCGGCGAAATCGGCCGCTTCGTTGACCTGCTTGCGGATGTCCTGCTCCAGGACCTTCAGATCGGCCTCGGTCACGCCCTGCGCTTCGAGCAGCTTCTTGACGTGGTCGATCGGATCGGACTTGTCGCGCACGCCCTGCACTTCCTCGCGGCTGCGATACTTGGCGGGGTCGGACATGGAGTGACCGCGATAGCGATAGGTCTTCATCTCGAGGATGACCGGACCCTTGCCCGCACGAACCCAGGCCAGCGCCTCTTCGGCCGCGCCACGGCACGCCAGCACGTCCATGCCGTCGACCTGGATGCCGGGGATGCGGAAGCTCTCGCCACGGCGATACAGCTGATCCTCGGACGAGGCGCGGTTGACCGCCGTGCCCATGGCGTACTGGTTGTTCTCGATCACGAAGATGATCGGGAGCTTCCACAGCTCGGCCATGTTGAAGCTCTCGTACACCTGGCCCTGATTGGCAGCGCCGTCGCCGAAATAGGCGAGGCAGACGCCGCCGTCATTGCTGTACTTGTGCCCGAACGCCAGGCCGGTGCCCAGCGACACCTGCGCGCCCACGATGCCGTGGCCGCCATAGAATTTATGCTCGGTCGAGAACATGTGCATCGACCCGCCCTTGCCCTTGGAGATGCCGGCGGCACGCCCCGTGAGCTCGGCCATGATGACCTTGGGATCGATGCCGTACGCCAGCATGTGGCCATGGTCGCGGTAACCGGTGATGACCGAATCCTTGTCGCCGTCGAGCGCCGACTGGAGGCCGACCGCCACGGCTTCCTGGCCGATATACAGGTGGCAGAAACCGCCGATCAGGCCGAGGCCGTAGAGCTGGCCCGCCTTTTCTTCGAAGCGGCGGATCAGGAGCATCTGCTTGTAGAAATCCAGCAACTGTTCCTTGGTAGCCTGGAACGGTTGCGGTTCGGCGGGACGCTCCCGATTGGGAATGGGGGGCTCGCTGGTACGGCTTGGAGCTTTTGCCACAGTCGGGAACACCTTTGTTTCCGTTAGGGAAGGATGGACGCCTATTGGCGTGCTTTGTCATGAAACTCAATTCCCCCTCTTAATTCCCATTCGGACAGAAGGAATTTAGCGGAGAATAGCTTTGCCTCGGTTGCCTTGACGGCGCGCCGCAGCCTACAACGCTCGCCGACCATGGATAGACCCAAACACCCGTTCCGCATCGCCAATTTCCGCAGCTACTGGCTGTCGCGGTTCAGCGGGACCATCGCGGTATCCGCCATGTCGATCGTCATCGGATGGCAGGTGTACAATCTGGCGCGCGAGACGATGGACGTCCGGCAGGCCGCCTTCATGCTGGGCATGATCGGCTTCGCGCAGTTCGTGCCGCTGTTCCTGCTGACCCCGATCACCGGCCTGGTCGCCGACAGCGTCGACCGGCGCTGGATCGTGCGGGCGACGACCGGACTGCTGGTGCTGACCGCTGCGAGCCTCTGGTTCCTGACCTGGTCGGGGCATCTGACGCTGGGGGCGTTGTTCACCGCCGCCGTCGCGTTCGGCATCGCGCGGGCCTTTTCGGGACCGGCCTATTCCTCGCTCGCCCCCAATCTGGTCCCGCGCGAGAGCCTGCCCACCGCCATCGCGGTCAGCTCGATCGCGTGGCAGGTCGGCACCATCGCCGGGCCGAGCGTCGGCGGGTTGCTCTATGCGATCCATCCCGAATTCGCCTATGGCGTCGCCACCCTGCTGTTCGCCGTCGCGCTGCTCTGCATCTTCCTGATCGGCCCGGTGCCGCAGCCGCCCGCGCAGACCGACCGCCGCCCGCTGACCCGAATCGTCGAGGGATTCAGCTATGTCCGCCGCAACCGGCTGGTCCAGGCGGCGATCACGCTCGACCTGTTCGCGGTCCTGCTGGCGGGCGCGACCTCGCTGCTGCCGGTCTATGCGCGCGACATATTGCATGTCGGGTCGCAGGGCCTGGGCGTGCTGGCGGCGGGCATGGGCATCGGCGCGGCGACCACCGCGATCTGGTTCTCGTTCAAGCCGATGACCAGCAATGTCGGGGTCAAGATGCTGGTCGCCGTCGTGGTCTTCGGCCTGTCGATCCTGACCTTCGGCATCGCCAGCCATGTGACCGGCGCCCTGGGGCTCCAGAGCGGCACGGTGGCGCTGGGCGGCGTGAACCTGTTCGTCCACCCCGCCTTCCTGCTCAGCCTCGCCGCGCTGATCTGCGCGGGCGGTGCGGACATGGTGTCGGTCTATGTCCGCCAGTCGCTGATCCAGCTCCACACCCCCGATGCGATGCGCGGGCGGGTGAGCGCGGTGTCGCAGCTGACCATCTCCGCCTCCAACGAACTGGGCGAATTCGAGAGCGGGGTCATGGCCTCGATCCTCGGCCCCGTCGGCGCGGTGGTGTTCGGCGGGCTGGGCGCGATCGGCGTCACCCTGCTCTGGTCGCGGCTGTTCCCGGAACTCCGGCGGGCGCGAACCTTTGATCCGCCTGAAATCCTTGCAACCGAACCAACCCACGGAGAAGCCAAGCCATGAAGGCCAACACCATCCTGGAAACGATCGGCAACACGCCGCATGTGAAGATCCAGCGGCTGTTCCCCGGATCGGAGGTCTGGATCAAGTCGGAACGCTCCAATCCCGGCGGCTCGATCAAGGACCGGATCGCGCTCGCGATGATCGAGGCGGCGGAGGCCAGCGGCGAGCTGAAGCCCGGCGGCACCATCGTCGAGCCGACCAGCGGCAATACCGGCGTCGGCCTGGCGATGGTCGCGGCGGTCAAGGGCTATAAGCTGATCCTGGTCATGCCCGAGTCCATGTCGATCGAGCGTCGCCGCCTGATGCTGGCCTACGGCGCGACCTTCGACCTGACCCCGCGTGAAAAGGGCATGAAGGGCGCGATCGAGCGCGCGCTGGAGATCGTGCGCGAGACGCCGGGCGCCTGGATGCCGCAGCAGTTCGAGAATCCCGCGAACATCGACGTGCATGTCCGCACGACCGCGCAGGAAATCCTGAACGACTTCCGCGATTCGCCGATCGACGTCATCATCACCGGCGTCGGCACCGGCGGCCACATCACCGGCGTCGCCGAGACGCTGAAGAAGGAATGGCCGCAGCTGAAGGTCTATGCGGTCGAACCCGCCGCCTCGCCGGTCATCCAGGGCGGCCAGCCGGGCCCGCACCCGATCCAGGGCATCGGCGCAGGGTTCATCCCCGCCAATCTCCACACCCAGGCGATCGACGGGGTGATCGAGGTCGATGCCAATGTCGCCAAGGACATGGCCCGCCGCTCCGCCCGCGAAGAGGGGCTGCTGGTCGGCATCTCGTCGGGTGCGACGCTGGCCGCGATCCTGCAGAAGCTGCCCGACCTGCCCGAAGGCGTTCGCGTGCTCGGCTTCAACTATGACACGGGCGAGCGTTATCTGTCGGTGCCGGACTTCCTGCCCGAACAGTGAGCGATCTGTCCCGGCCGCGCGGCGGCATCCGCGCGGCGCTGTTCGTCATCGCCGGTACGGCCAGTGTCGTACCGGCTTTGCTCGTGGCGAACGCCCCCGCCATTCCGAAGACGCACCACACCGCCAGCGAGCGGCTGCGACAGGTGCCGCGCGTGGTGCCGCCCGCCGAGCTTCCGCCGGTCGAGCCGGTGTCGTTCATCGACATGACGCCCGACGAGGCACGCGCCTATAACGAAGGCGTCCCCTTCTCGACCGATCCCAACCCGGCCGCCCGCCCCTTCGTCTTTCGGGGCACGGCGGAGGACAAGGCGCGCGCGCTCGACTGTCTGGCGGCGGGCGTGCTGTACGAGGCGGGCGACGATGCCAAGGGCGAGCAGGCGGTCGCGCAGGTCGTGCTCAACCGGCTGCGCCACCCGGCCTTCCCCAAGACGGTGTGCGGCGTGGTGTTCGAGGGGCAGGAGCGCAGCACCGGCTGTCAGTTCACCTTCAGCTGCGACGGCGCGCTGACCAAGTGGCAACCGCCCGAGGCCGCCTGGACCCGCGCCCGCCAGATCGCCGCGATGGCGCTGAACGGCAAGGTCTTCCGCCCCGTGGGCCATGCCACCCATTACCATACCGACTGGGTCGTCCCCTATTGGCAGGCCAGCCTCGACAAGGTCGCGCGGGTCGGATCGCATCTGTTCTTCCGCTGGGCGGGCTGGTGGGGCACCCCACCCGCCTTCAACCGGCACCAGGTCGCGGGCGAGCCGGTCATCGAAGCCCTCGCCCCCTTCTCGCCGCCGCATCGGGCGGGCACCGACGCGACCGACAAAGCGGGGGCCGCGCTGGCCGAGGGGGCGGTGGCGGGTGGTACGCTGGCCCCGCTGGCGAGCGACCCGGACATGTTCCTCGTCACCCTGCCCACCGGCCTGGCGCCCGAGGGCTTCGCCGCCTTCGCGCTGACCCTGTGCGGCGAGCGCAGGCATTGCACGGTCATGGCCTGGCGCGACGCCGCCGCCACCCCGCGCGCCGTGCCGCTGGCCCCGACGCAGCTGGAGACGATGGCGTTCAGCTATCTGCGCGATCCGACCACCGGGCTGGAGCGGACGCTGTGGAACTGTACCCTCTATCCGGCGATGCGGGGGCCACGCTGCATGAAGCGGCAGACGCTGACCGTCATACCCGTGCCTGCGGCGACCCCGACGCCCCAGCCCGCCGCGGCACCAGCACCAGGCGAACTCGGCGGCGTGAGACGCGCCAGTGGGCCATCGTCCGAAGGAAAACCGTAGGACGCCTGGGCCCGTCCAGCCCAATCCCGTCCCCCCACACCCGTTCAGCCTGAGCGAAGTCGAAGGCCAAGGGAAAACCTCTCCGACACCACCATGGGACGACGGCCCGCTTGTCGGGAGCACGTGAAATCGCTTGCGGCCAGCGCCGGGCGTGGCCTTCGACTTCGCTCAGGCTGAACGGAAGTTGGGGAATGGGGGATGGCCGCCGTATCGCGCCCATCGGCATGGCGCGCGCCTGTCCCCCGCTCTCAATCGCGATGCGTTTCCACCAGCGTCACGAACTCCGCCAGTTCCGCGATCGCGGCATCGATGTCGTGCTTCTGCGCCTGCAGGGCCTCGATCTTGGCGGTGCAGCGGGCGATCGTCACCTCGCGCTGCTGGCGGCGGCCGTCGCCCAGATCGTACAGGTCGATCATCTCGCGTATCTCGGCCAGGCTGAACCCCACCCGCTTGCCGCGCAGGATCCAGGCGAGACGCGCGCGGTCGCGCGGCGAATAGATGCGCTGCGTCCCCCGCCGCTCGGGCGAGATCAGCCCCTCATCCTCGTAGAAGCGCAGAGCGCGCGCGGTCACGCCGAACTCGCCGCACAATTCGGTGATGCTGTACGAGTCGCGGTCGGGTTGGGGCGGGGAAACGGGATGGGCAGCGACCTTGGCCATGATGCCGGAGGCTAGGGTCCGTTTACGTCAACGTCAATCGCCGCAAAGCGCCGCGCCGTCCGCGCTGCGCAGCGTCCGCGCCTCCGCCACCGACCGGCTGATCCGTTCGACGATCAGCGCCGACAGGCTCGCCCGTCCCGTACACAGCGAGGCGCAGGGCGCAGGCAGCGTCGCGGGGAACTGGATATCATCGCCATCGAACCGCGCGGTGAAGCGACAGCCGCCCAGCGTCACGGCCAGGTCGCGCCCCGAGCGTTTGAGCGTGCCGCGCGCGGTGCACCCCTGCCCCTCGCCATAATCCAGCATCACGCCGATCCGCCACGATGCCTCCGACCCGCCATCGCCGGGCGGCAGGATGCACATCCGGTCCGAATCGCGCGCCCACATGCCCTCCAGCGGGACGACCGCCGGATCGGCAACGAGGCCCGTGGCAATGCTGGCGGCCTCCAGCTGCTCGCCCGCCGCATTGTCGGCATCGCCGGCGCCCGAACCGCAGGCCGCCAGCGCGGCGGCGAGCATCAGGCCCGCCCAGCCCCGTCTCACGCGACCGGCACCAGCCCGTCGCCCTCGATCCGCCGGAAGAAGCAGCTGCGCGCGCCCGTGTGACAGGCCGGTCCGGCGGGGTCGCAGATCAGCCAGAGCGCATCCTGGTCGCAGTCGATCCGCATCTCCACGACGCGCAGGACATGGTTCGAGCTTTCGCCCTTCTTCCACAACCGTCCCCGGCTGCGCGACCAGAAATGCGCCTCGCCGGTGGTCCGCGTGGCTTCCAATGCCTCGGCATTCATATGCGCGACCATCAACAGGTCGCCGCTCACGCGGTCGGTGGCGATCGCGGTCAGCAATCCGTTGGCGTCGAATTTGGGGTCGAGCGTCAGCCCGGTGTCACGATGGTCGGCCATGGCGGCGTGATCTAGCCGCAACCGCGCCGCCTTCCAACCCGTCAGCCGTGATCCCGAATCGCGGCGATCAACGCCGCCTTGTCCATCTTCGACCGCCCCGCAATGCCGATCCTGCGCGCTTCCTTCAGCAGGTCGTCCTTGGTCCGATCCTCCAGATGGGTCGCGCGGTGGTCCAGGCTGCCCTTGGCCTTGGCATTGGCGATTCTTGCCGCCTTTTCCTTGGATTGGCCCTGCTTGCGCAGCTCCTCGTACAGGGCGTCATCCTTGACCTGGGGTCCGTGGTCGCGCGCCATATGACAACTCCTGTTTTCGGTGCCGAAACGCAGCCTCCCCGAAAATGATCCCGTCAACCATGACAAACAGGCGACAAACGCGGATGACGTTCCTATATGCGCCCCGTCTGCCCCTTAGTTGCGAACGTTGCGAGCGCCTCTCCCATGCTGACCACCCATCCTTTCGACGACGACAAACTCCGCGAGGAATGCGGCATCTTCGGCGTGTCCGGCGCCAGCGGCGCGGCCGCGCTGACCGCGCTCGGCCTACACGCGCTCCAGCATCGCGGGCAGGAAGCCGCGGGCATCACCAGCTTCGACGGCGCGCTGTTCCACACCCACCGCGCGATGGGTCACGTCGCGGGCAATTTCGACCGCGACGACGTCATCCGCGGCCTGCCGGGCGATGTCGCCTGCGGCCATGTCCGCTACTCGACCACCGGCGAGACCGCGCTGCGCAACGTCCAGCCGCTCTACGCCGACCTGTCGACCGGCGGCTTCGCCATCGCGCATAACGGCAATATTTCCAATGCGATGAAGCTGCGTCGCGAACTCGTGCGTCGCGGTTCGATCTTCCAGTCGACCAGCGATACGGAGACGATCATCCATCTGGTCGCGACCTCCAACTACCGCACCCTGCTCGACCGCTTCATCGATGCGCTGAAGCAGGTCGAGGGCGCCTATTCGCTGATCGTCATGACGCCCGAGGGCATGATCGCCTGCCGCGATCCGCTGGGCATCCGGCCGTTGGTCATGGGTCGCCTGGACGGCGCGGTGATCTTCGCCTCGGAGACGGTCGCGCTCGACGTGTGCGGCGCGACCTTCGAGCGCGCGGTCGAGCCGGGCGAGCTGGTCATCGTGCAGGGCACCGAAATCCGCTCGATCCGCCCCTTCCAGGCGGTCGATGCGCGCCCGTGCATCTTCGAGTGGGTCTATTTCAGCCGCCCCGATTCGATCGCGGGCGACCAGTCGGTCTATTCGGTGCGCAAGGAAATCGGCGCGCAACTCGCCATCGAGGCGCCGGTCGATGCCGATCTGGTCATCCCGGTCCCCGATTCGGGCGTCCCCGCCGCAATCGGCTATGCCCAGCAGTCGGGCATTCCGTTCGAACTGGGCATCATCCGCTCGCACTATGTCGGCCGCACCTTCATCCAGCCGGGCGACAAGGTCCGCCATCTGGGCGTCAAGCTGAAGCACAATGCCAATCGCGCGCTGATCCAGGGCAAGAAGATCGTGCTGATCGACGATTCGATCGTGCGCGGCACCACCAGCCTGAAGATCGTGCAGATGATGCGCGAGGCCGGCGCGGCCGAGGTGCATATGCGCATCGCGTCGCCCCCGACCCGCCACAGCTGCTTCTACGGCGTCGACACGCCCGAGCGGGCCAAGCTGTTGGCCGCCAAGCTCGACCTGGGCGGGATGACCGACTTCATCCATGCCGACAGCCTGTCCTTCGTCTCGATCGAGGGGCTGTACAAGGCGCTGAACGCGGCGCGCGACGGCAAGCCCAGCTATTGCGACGCCTGCTTCACCGGCGACTATCCCACCACGCTGACCGACCATGACGAGACGGCGCCGGTCGACCAGTTCCAGATGCTGGCCGAGCGGGTCGCCTGATGACGGGCGCGCTGTCGGGCAAGCTGGCGCTGGTCACCGGCGCCAGCCGGGGGATCGGTGCCGCCACGGCCATCGCGCTCGGCGCGCAAGGGGCCCATGTCGTCCTGACGGCGCGCACCCCCAAGGGGCTGGAAGAGGTCGAGGAGACCATCTTCAACGCGGGCGGGTCGGCCACCATCGCGCCGCTCGACCTGACGGAGAATGAGTCGATCGGGCGGCTGGCCGGGGCGATCGGCGAACGCTGGCAGGCGCTGGACATCCTCGTGCTGAACGCCGGGATGCTGGGATCGCTGGCCGCTGTGCCCGCCATCGATCCCAAGGAATTCGCCCGCGTCCTGACCCTGAACGTCAGCGCGCAGGCGGCGATGATCTCCGCCTTCGACCCGATGCTGCGCCGGTCGAAGGGCGCGCGGGTGATCGGCGTCACCTCTTCGGTCGGACGCCGCCCCCGTGCCTATTGGGGAGCCTATGGCGCCTCCAAGGCGGCGTTCGAGACGCTGCTCGGCGCCTATGGCGACGAGACGTCGGAGATCAGTGCGATCCGTACCGCCATCGTCGATCCGGGCGCGACCCGTACGCAGATGCGCGCCAAGGCCTATCCGGGCGAGGACCCGGCATCGGTCAAGGCGCCCGAAATGGTGGCGGAGCGGATCACCGCGCTGGCCATCGACGGCTTTGCGCCGGGGCATTTCGAGCGGGTGGGTCTGTAACAGGCCATTTGGATGGCGGTGAAGCGTGGGCTTCGACTTCGCTCAGCCTGAACGGCTGATGGGAAAAGCCCTTGCCACGACCTCCGTTCAGGCTGAGCGAAGTCGAAGCCCAAGGGCAACCCTCACCGCAAGGTCGCGATGATCCCCGCCATCTCGAACACCGTCCCCTGCGCATCCAGCGACAGCCCGCGTGCCGCGCCCGCCAGATCCTGCGCGGCGGCATAGGCATCCAGCGCGACCTTCAGCGCAGGCCCCGACCGCGTCTGCGCCCGACCCGCGATGAACGCGGGCACCCGGTCCAGAAACGCTTCGTAGCGCGCCTGTGCGGCCTTGCCCGCCAGCGCCTTGGCCAGCTTGACCCGCTCGGCATTGCCCGGATCGCCACTCTCGGCAATGCGCGCGATCGCCGCGTCGAGCCCGGCAATGTCCAGCCCGGCAAAGCGCAGCGCACGGCCCGGCGCGCCATCGGCGGCGGCGACCAACGCGGCGATCTCGTCCTCCTCCGCCTCGGGCAATTGTCCGCGCAGCACCGTGGCGACCTCGCCGTCCGACAGCCGCTCGAAGCGTAGCAAGCGGCATCGCGACCGGATGGTGGGCAGCAACCGTCCCGGCGCATGGCTGACCAGCAGGAACAGGGTGCCCGCGGGCGGCTCCTCCAGATTCTTGAGCAGCGCATTGGCGCCGCCCCGCTCCAGATCGTCGATCGCATCGATCAGGACGACCCGCGCCGGGCCCATGGCGGGCGCGGTCGCGAACATGGGCTGGAGCGTGCGGACCTGCGCGATACTGATCGACCGCGCCAGATCCTGGTCGGGCTTGTCCGCATCCTTGGGCAGCCGCGCCAGCACACGGAAATCGGGATGCGACCCCGCTTCCATCAGCCTGGCGGTCGGATGATCGTCGGGCACGGCGAGGCCGGGGGGCAAGCCCCCCTGCCCACCCGCCCGAGCCAGGACGCGCCTGGCCGCCGCGCGCGCGAAGGCCGCCTTGCCCACGCCCTCCGGCCCGGCCAGCAGCCAGGCATGGTGCAGCTTGGCGCCCCCCAGCGCGGCGGCAAAGGCGGCCTGCGCCGCCGCATTGCCGACCGGCAGGTTCATGCGATCACCCGAAGAACGAGGTCAGCCCGGCCCAGGCGCGTCCGAAGAACCCGGCTTCGCCGACATCCTTGTCTGCGACCAGCGGCAGGCGCTGGGCGGGCATGTCGGGCGAGCTGACGACCAAGTCGGCGATATGCTGGCCCGCCTTGATCGGGGCCTTGATCGGGCCCTGATAGACGACCTTGGCGCTCAGCTGCGGATCGAGCCCGGCGGGCAGCGTCACGGTCAGCTGGCGCGGCGCGACCAGGCCGACGCTGCTCGACGATCCCATCTGGACCTCGGCATCGGCGACCTTCTTGCCCTGCGCCACGACGGGCTTGGCCTGCCACGCGCGGAAGCCCCAGTTCATGAACTTCACCGATTCCTCGGCCCGCGCACCGAAGCTGTTCAGCCCCGCGACGACCATCACCAGACGGCGGCCATTCTGCTCGGCCGATCCGGTGAAGCCGTAACCCGCCTCCTCGGTATGCCCGGTCTTCAGCCCGTCGGCCCCCGCGACGCGACCCAGCAGCGGATCGCGGTTCGCCTGGGTGATGGCGTTGCCGCCCATGGTCTTGCCCCAGGAGAAATCGCGGCGGGAATAGAATTGCTTGTAGAGCTTGGGGAAGTCCTCGATCGTGTGCTCGGCCAGGTTGGCGAGGTCACGCGCGGTGACATAGGTCACGCCGCCGTCCGGCCAGCCGTTCGAGGTGCCGAAATGGCTGTTGGTCAGCCCGATCTGCTTGGCGGTCCGGTTCATCCGCTCGACGAAGTTCGGCTCGGTCCCCGCGATATGCTCGGCCAGCACGACGCAGGCGTCGTTGCCCGACAGGGTGACGATGCCATAGAGAAGGTTGGCGACGCTGACCTGCTCGCCGGGCGACAGGAACATGGTCGACCCCGCCTGCGGGCCATGCCACTTCTTCCAGGTCTCCGGCTGGACCGTGACCATGTCGTCCAGTTTCAGCTGGCCCTTCTTCACCAGGTCGAAGGCAACATAGACCGTCATCATCTTCGCCAGCGAGGCGGGCGGCATCCGGCGATCGGCGTCCCGCTGGAACAGCACCGCGCCCGACGACAGGTCCTTCATGAACGCGACCGGCGCGGGGGTATCGAACTGCGGCGCGGCCGCGATCGAGGGATAGGCCAGCGCGACGAGAGCGAGCGGGGCGGCGAGCGATGCGAACAGGGTCTTCATGGATGTTCCGTGACCAAAGGGAGGTAGGAGGTCAATCCTGATGCAGGATGCGGGCGTCGTCATAACCCGCCTGTGCCGCCGCGTCACGCAGGGCTTTGGCGGAATCGGCATTCAATGACGACCGTTCGACGCGCCAGACCCGGCCGACCCGGTGCGCCCGCGCATCGAAGCGGCGGGCGAGCGCTTCGGCCCGAGGCTGACTGGAGAAGCTGGCGATCTGAACGCGGTAGCGGGCCTGCGGATCGAGGGAGATGGGCTTGGCCACCGGCGGCACCGCGCTGGCCCCCGCCAGCACCAGGCCGGGATTGTCCGCGCCGGTTCGCAGCGCGCGCAACCGGATATGGGCCACCGCCCGCCGGTTCGTCCCGAGCAGCCGCGCCGCGCCCAGCGACAGGTCGGCCAGCCGGTCGGCGCGGCCCGGCCCGCGATCGCCGACCCGCGCCACGATCGTCCGGCCGGTGTCGATGTCGGTCACCTCGACCATCGAATCCAGCGGCAGGCTGCGATGCGCGATCATCACGTCGTCGGGATCGAACCGCCGCCCCGTCGCGGTCCTTCGCCCGGCCAGTTCATGGCCGTACCAGCTGGCATGGCCGCTCGCCTGGTAACCGCCGTAGCGCGGCGCTGGCGCCTCCTCCGCCCGGACCGACGCCGCGAACCCGGCGACCAGCGCCGCCAGGGCCAGGATCTCAGCCCGCAATCGCATCGGCCAGCAGGCCCACCGACAAGGCGTAGAAGTTGGAGCAGTTGTAATCCAGGATGACGCGGTAATTGCCGGTCAGCAGATAGGCGGTCCGCCCCGGCCCGTCGGGCTCCATCAGCGTCGCCAGCACCTGATCGCCCGGCCAGGCGGTGCCCTGCGGCACGATGCCCAGCGCGCGCCATTCGGCCATGGTCCGCCACCCGCTATGCCGCTCGAACACCCGCGGGCAGCGGGGGCTGACCAGCCGGTTGCGGACCTGCGACTGATCGAACCCGGCCGGCACCGTCACCGCAAAGCCCCAAGGCTGGCCCGCCCGCCAACCGGCGTTGACAAAATAATTGCCGATTGAGGCCAGCGTATCGGCCTCGCTGTTCCAGATGTCGGCGCGGCCATCGCCGTCGCCGTCGCGCGCGAGGCGCAGATAGATGGACGGCAGGAATTGCGGATTGCCGGTCGCCCCGGCCCAGCTGCCCTTCAGCTGTTCGCG
Organism: Sphingomonas sp. 1185; assembly: GCF_040544655.1. Classification (NCBI taxonomy): domain Bacteria; kingdom Pseudomonadati; phylum Pseudomonadota; class Alphaproteobacteria; order Sphingomonadales; family Sphingomonadaceae; genus Sphingomonas; species Sphingomonas sp. 1185. The sequence goes on along the minus strand of NZ_JBEPKL010000002.1, from coordinate 124,232 downwards.
GCTGACGCCCCGGTCCATCATCTTGAGCGCGGCGATGAACTCGCCCTCGAACAAGGGACGCCGCCGCCCCTCATAGGCCAGGCTGGCGAGCGAGCGCAGCAGGTCGAAATTGCCGGTATAGGCACCGTAATTGGTCTCATGGCCCCAGATCGCGACCATGATCGATTCGGGCACGCCCGTCTCGCGCTCGATCCGCGACAGGCGCGGGCGCTGCGCCAGATATTTGCTGCGCCCCCGGCCGATCCGCGCGGCATCGACATGCGCGGCCTTATAGGGAGCAAAGGGGCTGAAGCCGGTATTGCTCGGGCCGCCCGGCTGACGACGGTCGAGTTCGATGACACGGGTGTTGAGCGTCAGCGTCGGCAGCACGGCGTCCAGCGTCGCGCGGCTGACCCCCTGCGCGCTCGCGGTGCCGCGCACCTGTTGCAGATAGCTCTGGAAACCCGCCTCGTCCTGCGCAAGCGCGGGCGTGCTGCCGACCAGCAGAGCCAGAGCCGAAGAAATGCCGAGGCGCCTCACGCGCCGGGTAATGTCCCCCCACATGCGGCCTGTTTGCCATAGCGACGGCGGAACCGGAACCTCGCGTCACCGCGCGCACGGCACGGATCACCCACGGATGGCGGGATTGCCCCATCCTGGCGGGCCCAAATCCAAGGGTGGATTCGCCGCCCGGCTTGGCGTACAGCCCCCTTCCGCCGATCCGGAAGAGTGGCCGAGCGGTTTAAGGCACCGGTCTTGAAAACCGGCGATGGTGCAAGCCATCCGTGGGTTCGAATCCCACCTCTTCCGCCATGACCCTGCATCGATACGCTCCTAACGTCTCCATCCCCTCGTAAACGCGGGGTTGTCGTGGATGCATGGCGGGGTACATCACTTTAATCGACACACCGGAGCGACGCGGGAAGCCATACGGGATGGCCAATTCAGATAGCCTATGCCCGCACCGGGTCGAAATCCTGACGCATGAAACTCCGGGTCGACGGCAAGGTGAAGCTGCTGACGTTCGTGGCGGCGGGCCAAGGGCCCCCCGCCCCCGGTCGCTGTAATCACCTGCACCTCACTGTCGGCCAACCGCAAGTCGTTGAAATGGCTCGACTCAATTTTCAGCTAGGATCCCAAGCCTAAACTTCCGGTCAAAACCGGGGCCATTTCACAACATTTCGCTCAGTTTCGGCCACTGTTAGCACAGCATATACCTTACACATGCGAAACGAAGCATCTATTCCGAGTTCGTCACGGTGATTGCCCATGCCCTCCTCCCGCCACACGCAATTTGATCTCCCTGTGGCGAAAATCCCAGACGAGCTTTCTGCGCCTATCGTTCTGGACCAGATTGCCGAGATCAAGAGCTGCGTCCGGGTCGCCATACCGGTCAACATGATGCTCGGCATGGTCAACCTCCTGGTCGCGATCAGGAGTGACCTCGCGCTCTACGGCATAGTCTGGTTCGTCGCCTCGCTCACCGTGAACCTCGTGCGTCTCTATCTTTGCTATCTGCCGGCCCCGGATGTGGGGCAGGTTTCCGGCCGGCGATCGCCGCTGCGATCGATCACCGTGCAGAGATATCTGATGTGGGCGGGAGCGCTGCTGTCGGGACTGGTATGGGCCTGGGTTCCGATCCTGTGCGCAGGCTACACCTCGCCGCAGGCGCTCTTCTATCTGACAGTCGTATGCGGCGTCACCGCAGGGGCCGTCACCCATGGCACGCCCGATGCACGCACGCCCCTATGCTTCATCCTCCCGGCTCTGGCATCCGTCGTCATCTGCCTGTTGGTGGCAGGAGGGTTCGAGCGGGCTTGCATCGCCTTCACCACGATCGTTTACATGGCCGCCCTATCCCGCAGTTCCATTCGCGCCGAAAAAACGTTCAAAGCGCTCAGCCGCGCCAAGCACGAAGCCACGACGAACGCCGCGGCCCTTTCCGCGGCGCACGAACATTCGCTGCACATCATCGACATCATGCGGTATCGCGCAACGCATGACGACCTGACGGGCTTGCTCAACCGATCGGGTTTTCTCACTGAGGTCGAGGAACACATGAAGGCGGGGCCGGATGCCTATTGCCTGATGTTCATCGACCTTGACGGCTTCAAGGCCGTCAACGACGTCTATGGTCACCGCAAGGGCGACCAGGTGCTGATAGAGGCAGCCAGGCGCCTCCAGGCCCAGACCCACGGCAAAAGCCTTCTCGCGCGCATGGGCGGCGACGAGTTCGCCATCTTCCTCCCCGTCGCGGCATTTCAAGAGGCCACCGACCTCGCACAGGCTGTCATTGGCGCCCTGTCGGTTCACATGGACGGCGTCGATACGGGCGCGCTGGGGGCGAGCATCGGGATCGTCATGAGCCTTCAGGCGGACCTGGCCGATGTCCTGGCCTGTGCCGACGAAGCCCTTTACGCCGCCAAGAACGGAGGCCGGAACCGCTATCACGTCTTCGACAACGAGTTGCGCGAACGATTGGAGATGCGCCGCGACCTCGAACGCGACCTTCCACGCCATCTCGAGGACGGATCGCTGGATGTCTGGTTCCAGCCGATCTTCGCGCTCGGCCAAAGCTTGCCGAACACGATCGAAGCCCTGTTGCGCTGGCGGCATCCGCAGCACGGCTGGATTTCCCCGGAAAATGTGGTCCGCCTGGCCGCGATCAACGGACACGCCGAACCCCTGCTCCGTTTCGTGCTGCACCGTGCCAGTCAACTTCTGGAAGCCCTGGTCCAAGCCGGACTGAAGGAGATCAAGGTCGCGATCAACATATCGCCGCGCGAGATGGCGCAACTGTCGGTCGACACCATCATCCTCGAGCATTTCGAGGCGCTTGGCCTCGCGCCTCCCTTGCTCGACGTTGAAATCACGGAGGAGACCGCCTTCGAGACCAAGGCCATACAGCACAAGATACAAACGCTGTCGAAAGCGGGCGTGACGATCAGCCTGGATGATTTCGGCGTGGGCTATTCGTCGCTGGAGGCTCTCCGCCATCGCCGGGTCGATCGCATCAAGATCGATCGAAGCTTCGTATCCAACATCACCCGGTCGCCCGAGGACCAGCATCTGGTCAGCGCCATCATCGATTATGGTCGGAAATTCGACCTCGAAGTCGTCATCGAAGGCATCGAGACGCGTGAGGATTATGCAATGATACAGGGGCTGGGCGGCCACCTCTTCCAGGGATATTATCTGGCCCGTCCTGTGCCTGAATCCGACTTGCTGGATTATCTCCTGGCCCGTGAGACCGAACCTTTCGGGTGATGGGTAGCCTCCCCTTCATATCGCAGGCGATACAGGCTAATTTTCTACCAGGTTCGTGGGCGCAAAGATCAGATATTGCCGGGAGCGGATCATCTGCCCCTGGTCGGATGCGATGATGGTATGAAGAGGTCGCGATCGCTGTCCAACTCTCTTCTTCTCCGCCGCCGCCCTCGCTGCCACCGTGATCTCGGCTGTGATCAACGAGTCCTGCCCCCAAGCCGGCCCTTCCTATTGACACCATCGCGCCGCCGCTTTCTATCGACGGGCCGATAGGGCATTTCGCCCCTCGCCCCCTATCCTCCAGGAAAGACCCGCTCGCGCATCATGGAAGCCTGGTTGCACGGCGGCATCGTGACGTTGCTCGGACTGGCGGTCGCGCTGTTTCTCAGCGAGGCGCCCACCCGGCCCAGCCGCTATGGCGCGGCGCTGGCCTTGGCCGCGCTGCTGGCGGAATTGGCCGGGCTGCCTTTCGCGCAGGACCGGCCGATGCTTGCCACGGTGCTGCGGGTCGCGGGATCGGCCAGCCTGCCGCTATTCTGGCTCTTCGCCCGTTCGTGGTTCGACGACAATTTCCGGCCCGGCGTCGCGGAACTGGCATGTGCGCTGGCCTATCTCGGCCTGAGCGCGGCGGTGATCGGTGGCGAGCATGCGGCGCAGGCGGCGCTGCATCCGCTGGACGGCCTGCTCTACATCGCCGGGATCGTCCTTGCCGTCGATACGCTGCGTCATGCCTGGCGGAACCGGGCGAGCGATCTGGTCGAGGCGCGGCTGCGCGCGCGGGTCGCCTTCATCGTCATCGTCACGATGGTCATCCTCTGGACGATCGGTGCGGAGGTCATCGGACGCGCGCTGGGCGGTTTCGCCATGGCCGGTATCGTCGGCGCGATCGGCATGCTGACGGGGATATTCGGGCTGGCGCTGCTGCTGTTCGGGTTGCGCCACCCGGACATGTTCGCATCCGCATCGCCCGAGGACACGCCGTCGCTGCCGGTCGCCGCCGATCCCTCCCCGGCCCAGGATCTGGACGAGCCGCTCGCGCGTGCGCTGGACATGGCGATGACGCAGGAGCGGCTGTACCGCGCGCCCGACCTGACCATCGGCGCCATCGCCACGCATCTGGGGGTGCCGGAATATCGGGTCCGGCGGCTGGTCAACGGCCGGTTCGGCCATCGCAACATCAGCGATTATCTGAACGGCCTGCGCGTGGCCGAGGTCTGCGCCGCGCTGGCCGACCCCGATCAGGCCGAGGTGCCGATCCTGACCATCGCGATGGATGCGGGCTTTGGCAGCCTGGCGGTCTTCAACCGCAGCTTCAAGGCGCGCCAGGGGGAGACGCCCAGCGCCTATCGCCGCCGCCATCTGGACACGACGCCACCGTCCGACTGATCGATTTCGGAATCGATCGGTCGAAATCCGAAATCCGGGAGGCGCCGCGCCGCTTCCTCGCCATGGCACCCCCATTCCGATCCCAAGGGGGCCGCCATGCCATTTGCCCGCACGTATCGCATTGTCACGATGCTGTTTCCCATATCCGCCCTGGTTGCAGGAGGCTGTTCGTCGCCGCCGCCGCACCAGCCCGATCGCAACGTGGCGATCGTGGATATCGTCCCGGTCCATGCCGCAGGCGACGCGCTGCGCCAGTTCAGCGGCGTCGTGCGCCCCTATGGCGAGACGATGCTGGCGTTCAAGCGGCCGGGCCGGGTGCTGGCGCTGACGGTCCGGGTCGGCGATCGGGTCAGCGCTGGACAGGTGCTCGGTCGCCTGGGCCGGGCCGAAGCCGATGCCGGGGTGGCGCAAGCCTCGGCCGAGCTGGCCGCCGCCACCGCCGATGCGCAAGGCGCGCGGGACGCGGCGAACCGTGCGCGGGGGCTGGACGGCCTGGGCGCGCTGTCGGGCGCCGAGGTCCGCCAGCGGGCTCTGACCGCCCGCGCCGCCGACGCCAAAGTGGCGGTCGCCGCCGCCGCCGTGCGACGCAGCCGGGATATGCGGTCCGACGCCATGCTCGTCGCGCCGCAGGATGGGGTCGTCACCGCCAGGCTGGCCGAACCGGGCAGCGTCGTCGATGCGGGCACCACGGTCCTGAAGCTGGCGAGCGGCCCGTCCGAGGTGGAGATCCACGCCCCCGCCGATGTCCGCCTGACGCCCGGCATGATGGCCGATGTCCGCAGCCCCGGCCAAGCCATGGCGGTCACCGCCCGGTTGCGCCTCGTGTCGCCCGAGGGCGATCCGGCCTCGCACCTGCGCGACGCCCGCTTCAGGCTGAACGGAGCGGGGTCGCCGCCCTATAACAGCATGGTGACGCTCAGCCTGCGAGCGTCGGTCCCGGCCCAGCGAATTCGCGTGCCCCTGTCCGCGATCGCCGATCGAGCCGGGCGGCCCTATGTCTGGACGATCCTGCCGGACAGGCGCATCCGGCGGCAGCCGGTCCGGATCACCGAATGGATCGGACAGGATGCGCTGGTCACGGGACTGCACGATGGACAGTCGGTCGTCGCCACCGCCGCCGATACGCTGGTCGACGGACAAAGCGTGGTCGCGGCCGGTATCGAGCCGGGGTTCCATTGAGCCATGGACCGTTTCAACCTGTCCCGCTGGGCCATCCGCCACCCCGCGCTGGTCGGCTTCCTGATCGCGTTGCTCTTTGTCGCGGGAGCGTTCCAATTCCTGTCGCTGGGCCGCAACGAGGACCCCGGCTTCACCCTGAAGGAGATGATCGTCTCCGCCCGCTGGGACGGCGCCAGCCCGGCGCAGATGCGGGCGCAGGTCGCCGATCCGGTCGAACAGACGCTGCGCGGGATCGACCATCTCGATTATCTCCAGACCTATTGCCTGGAGGGCGCCTGCCTCATCACCGTCGAACTGAAGGATTCCGCGCCGCCCGGTCAGGTGAAGGAAGTCTGGCGGCAGGTCCGGCGCAAGCTGAAGGACGTCGAGCCCGCCTTGCCCGGCGGCGCGTCGCTGGCGGCGAGCGAGGACAATGCCGATGTCTATGGCTATGTCTTCGCGCTGACCGGGGCGGACAATGCCCGCCTGGTTCGCCTGGCCGAGCAGGCGCGCGACGCGATGCTGCGCGTGCCGGGGGCGGGCAAGGCCGAGATCATCGGCGAACTGCCCCGGCGTCTGTTCGTGGACGTCGATCCCCGGCGGCTTGCAGCCATGGGCCTGTCGCCCGGTCGCGTGGCGCAGGCGCTGGCCAAGCGCCAGGCGGTCGGCCCGGCGGGCGGGGTCATGGGCGCGATGCAGACGCCCGTTCGGCTGGACGGGCAGGTGGACGATGTCCGCGATCTGGAGGGCGCCGCGATCCCGACCTCCGCCGGTGCGGTCCGACTGGGGGATATCGCGCAGGTGGCACGCGGCTATGCCGATCCGCCCGACGCGCTGGTGCGCCATGACGGACGCCGGGCGGTCATCCTCGCCGTGTCGATGACGCCGGGCGCGGACGGCCTGGGCTTCGGCGACGCCATCCGCGCGGCGGCCGAAGAGGTCCGCCGGACGCTGCCCGCCGGGGCGCGACTGACACAAGTGGAGGATCAGAGCGCCAATATCCGCGAGGCGGTGAACACCTTCCTCGTCAAGTTCTTCTGCGCCTTGACCGTGGTGCTGGTCGTCGCCTTCGTCACGCTGGGATGGCGGACGGGGGTCGTCGTCGCGCTGTCGGTGCCGCTGACGCTGGCGATCGTTGCCCTGTACATGGAGGTGGCCGGGATCGGGCTGGAGCGGATTTCGCTCGGTGCGCTGATCCTGTCGCTCGGCCTGCTGGTCGACGATGCGATCATCAGCGTCGAGGCGATGGTCGTCCAGATGGAACAGGGCGTCGACCGGCACGAGGCCGCGGCCTATGCCTGGACCCACACCGCCTTTCCCATGCTGACCGGCACCCTGATCACCATCGTCGGGTTCCTGCCGGTCGGCCTCGCCCAGTCGACGACCAGCGAATATGCGGGTGGCATCTTCTGGGTGACGGGGTCGGCGCTGCTGGTCAGCTGGATCGTCGCGGTGGTCTTCACGCCGTTCCTGGGGGTGAAGCTGTTGCCGGAGCCGGTGCAGGCCCATGGTCATGACGCCGGTCCTTCCAGGCCCTATCGATATCTGCGCGGCGCCATCGACTGGGCGCTCGACCGGTGCTGGCTGATCGTCGGCATCACGGTCGCGCTACTGGCGGTCAGCCTGGCCGGGGCGATGCTCGTGCGGCAGCAATTCTTCCCCAATTCCGACCGCCCAGAGGTGATGGTCGACGTCGCGATGCGACCGGGAGCATCGATCAAGGCGACCGAAACCGCCGTGAAGCGGCTGGAGGACGTGCTGCGCGGCGATCCCCGTATCCGCAGCATGGACAGCTATGTCGGGCGCGGTGCGGCGCGCTTCTATCTGCCTTATGGTCCGGCGCTGCCCAATCCGGCGACGGCGACCGTGATGCTGGTCACGACCGACCTGGCGGCACGCGACGCGCTGATCCGCAAGCTGGAGCGCATGCCGGGCATCGCCGGAGCCAGCCTGCATGTGCGTCGCCTGTCGCTCGGGCCGACCTTGGGTGCGCCGGTTCAGTACCGGGTGGTGGGGAGCGATCCGGCGCGGCTGCGTGCGATCTCGGAGCGGATCGCCGCCGTGCTGCGCGCCACCCCGTCGACCACGGCCGTTCGGATCAACTGGGGCATCGCCGCGCCCGTCGCGCGCTACGCGATCGATCCGGAACGGGCGGCGGCGCTGGGGGTGGACCGCGCGCAGGTCGCGGGCGACCTCGCCGCCATCCTGTCGGGCGCGCCGGGGGGCGCGGTTCTGAACGGGACCAAGCAGATCGGCATCATGGTGCGCGGCCGGGCCGAGGATCGGCACGATCTGGGCGGCCTGATCGACATGCCCGTCGCCACGTCCCACGGCATGGTGCCGCTGGGCGAGGTGGCGACGCTGCGCCCCGCCACCGAACAGCCGGTCGTCTGGACCCGCAATGCCGCGCCGACCATGACCGTGCAGGCCGACATGATCGGCGATGTCCAGGCGTCCGAGATCGTTCAGGCCGCCGCGCCCCGGATCGCCGCGATCCGCGCCACCCTGCCCCCGGGCTATCGGCTCGAGGAAGGCGGCGACGGCGAATTGTCCGCTGATGCCAACCGGGCGATCTATCGCCTGCTGCCGCTGACGATCGGGATCATGCTCGTGCTGCTGATGATCCAGTTGCAGAGCGTCTCGCGAACGCTGCTGGTGCTGGCGACCGCGCCGCTGGGCATCATCGGGGCGGTGGCGGCGCTGCTGCTGACGGGCGCGCCTTTCGGCTTCGTCGCGCTGCTGGGGCTGATTGCGCTGGCGGGGATGATCATGCGCAACACCATCATCCTGGTCGATCAGGTGCAATCATACCGCGCCGACGGGATGGCGGTGCGCGACGCCGTGATTAATGCGACGACCGGCCGGGCACGCCCGGTGGTGCTGACCGCGCTGGCCGCCGTGCTGGCCTTCATCCCGCTGTGCTTCAACATCTTCTGGGGTCCGATGGCGATCGTGATGATCGGCGGCCTGATCGGCGCGACCATCCTGACGCTGGTCGCGCTGCCCGCCTTCTACCTGTTGCTGTTCGGGCGCGAGGATGCGTCCAGGGAGACCGCCCATGATTGACCGTCGCATCGTCGGCACGGGGTTGCTCGGCCTGCTGCTGGGCGGCTGTACGGTCGGCCCGGATTTCCATCCGCCCCTCGCCGATCTGCCCGCCCGGTGGCAGGGGGCCACCGCATCGCAGACCGCGCCGTCCGAGCCCTGGTGGCATCGCTTCGGCGATCCCGCGCTGGACGGGTTGGAGGCGCACGCGCTGACCGCCAATCTCGACCTGCGCATGGCGGAGGAACGGCTGGTGGCGGCGCGGATCGCGCGCGACGCCAAACGGGGCGAAAGCCTGCCGCAGATCGGCGGGCAGCTCGGCTATAGTCGCAATCGCATCGGCACGGCGGGCCTGGCCGGGCTGCTGGCGCCGCTGCTGGGTCAGCCGCTCAGCGAGACGGAAGGCGCCATTCCGAGGGGCTATGCCTTCGATCTCTACCAGGCCGATATCAGCGCCACATGGGCCATCGACCTGTGGGGCAAGCATCGCCGCGAGGTGGAGGTCGCGACCGCAGGGATCGTGCAGGCCGACGCCGCCGCCCGCGCCGCCCGCCTGTCGGTCGAGGCGGCGGTGGCGCAGACCTATTGGCAATGGCGCGGGCTGATCGCGGAACGCGGCCTGGCCGAGCGCGACCGCGCGCTGGGCGAGCGCAGGCTCGCCATCGCCGCCGCGCTTCGGGAACGGGGGCTGGCCAGCGGGATCGACGCCCGCGCGGTGGAAAGCGAGCAGCGGGCACGACAGGACGCCCTGATCGCGCTCGACACCGACATCGCCCGCGCCGCCCGCGCCCTGGCGATCCTGGTCGGCGACAATCCCGACACGCCGCCGCCGGACGTCGCAGGCCGACCGGCCGCGCCTGTATTGGCTGAACCCGCGCCGGGGCTGTCCAGCGATCTCGCCCGTCGTCGCCCGGACATTCTGGACGCGGAAGCCGCGCTCCACGCCGCGACCGCCGCGATCGGCGCCGCACAGGCCGACTTCTACCCCAGCCTGAACCTGTCCGGGCTGTTCGGGATCGATGTCCTGAACCTGGCCGATTTTGGATGGGATGCGCGCACCACCGGGGCGGGGCCGGTCCTGTCGATCCCGATCTTCGCGGGCGGGCGGCTGGAACGCCAATTGTCGCTGCGTCGATCCGAGGAACGCAGCGCCGCGCTCGCCTATCAGCGGACGGTGCGCAATGCCTGGCGCGAGGTGGACGATGCGCTGGCCCTGGTCCGCGCGCTCGACCGGCGACGGGGCCTGGCGGCGGCGGACAGCGATGCCCGGAGGCAGACCGTCATGGCGGTCGAAGCGCGGTATCGGCGCGGCGACATCGCCGCCGGGCCGCTCATCGACGCGCAGGCCGCGCAGATCGCCGCCGAGCGCGCCCTTCTCCATCACACCACCGCCGGCGCGCTGGCGCGCATCCAGTTGCAGGTCGCCCTGGGCGGCTGATCGAAAGGACGATCGCATGTCGACATTCCGTTCCATGGTCGCGGCGGCCGGGCTGATCGCAGCGCCACTACCCGCGCCGGTCTCCGCCCAGTCCCATCCCGAGCCCTCCCCCTTCGACCGGAACCGGGTCGCGGTGGGGGCCGGTCTGGCCGTCATTCCCGACTATGAGGGCTCGGATCATTACAGCCCGGTCGTCGCCCCGGCCGCGATCGGCTCGGTCGAGGGACATTCCTTCGTCCTTGCGGGCAACCAGTTGAGCATCGACCTGCTCCGCGACCGGCCGGGGCCGGGCTGGCGGTTTCAGGGCGGGCCCGTCGCCCAGGTCAATTTCAGCCGCAGCACGCTAAGCGGTATCCACGATCCCCGCGTCCGCGCGCTCGGCGCGCTGGGCACCGCCATCGAACTGGGCGGCTATGTCGGGGTCCAGAAAACGGGCGTCGTGACCAGCCCCTATGACACGCTGTCCCTCACCCTGTCCTATCGACACGATGTGGCTGGGATCCATGATGCGGGATTGTGGCAGCCCGGCCTGACCTATTTCACGCCGCTATCGCTTCATATGGCGGTGGCGTTCACGGCGTCGGTCGACATGGCCGAGGATCGCTATGCGCGAACCTATTACAGCGTCTCGCCCGCCCAAAGCCTGCGCAGCGGAATGCCCGTCTACGATGCCAAGGGCGGGATCAAGAACTGGACGATCGGCCTTGTCGGGGTTCGCACGTTGCACGGCGATCTGTTGCACGGCGTGCACCTCGTCGCGCTCGGCACCTTTGGCGGCATGACGGGCAGCATCGGCGACAGCCCGATCGTCGCGCAGGCGGGGTCGCGCCGACAGTGGCTGGGGGCGCTGGGGCTGGCCTACAGCTTCTGATCCCCGTCGCTGCCGATCATTCCGGTCGCCCCGAAGCCCAGCGTGACGCGCAGGCCGGGTCGGGTGCTGACGATCTCCAGCGACGCATCGAGTCGCGATGCCGCAGAGCGGACGATGGCGAGGCCGAGGCCGCTGCCCTGGCTGTCGCGCGCGGTCGAAAGGCGGGTGAAGCGTTCGCCCAAACGGGCCAGGTCGGCATCGGGCAGGCCGGGGCCGTCATCCGCCACCACGATCCTGGCCCCCGTCCCTTGCTCGCCCGAGATGGTCATCATCACCTGGCCGCCGCGACGATTATAGCGGATCGCATTGTCGAGCAGGTTGGACAGGATTTCGAAAACCAGCGTGCGATGGCTGGCGATCACCAGATCGGCCGGGGCATCGAGATGGATTTCGACCCCCGCCTCGATCGCCTGCGCGATCCGGCGGTTGATGACCGCGACCGCGACTTCGCGCAGGTCGACCCGCTCGCGCGGGGGTGCGACGCCCGCCTCCTCGGCACGGGCCAGCGCCAGCAGCTGCGTCACCAGATGCTCCAGTCGGTCGGCCGCATCGGCGATCTCGCCCATGGCGGTCGGGCTACCGCGCCGGGCCAGCGCGACCTGCACCTTCAGCACCGCCAGCGGGGTGCGCATCTGGTGCGAGGCATCGGCGGTAAAGCGCCGCATTCCCGCCGTCGCGCTGTCCAGCCGGGCGAGCAGATGGTTGAACGCATCGGCCAGCGAGCGAAGCTCGACGGGCAAGGGGCCGGTATCCAGCGGCGAAAGGTCCGGCGTCGCGCGCCGGTCGCGGGCCGACACCGCCCCCCGCAGGCCCGCCAGCGGGCGCAGGCTCCAAGCCAGCGCCGGGCGGATCAGCAGCATGGCGACGCCCACCAGCAGGATCTCGCCCAGCACCAGCGCGATCACCAACCGCCGTTGCAGCGCCCGGCGACCGTCAAGGGTCTCGGCCACCTGCACCACCACCGGCGCGTCGATGCGGGGCAGCGCGCGACGCACTTCGGCGACGCGGATATCCTGGCCGCGATAGCGGGCGAAGCGGAAGCGCGGCGTGTCGAGCGCCAGTTCCGCGACATGCGGCGCGGGCAGGTCGCCATAGCCGGTCAGCAGGCGCCCACCCACCGCGATCCGGTAATAGACATTGTCGCGATCGCTATTCTCCAGCATCCCGAATGCCGCGGCGGGCAGGTCGAGCGTCACCTCGCCCCGCTCCACCTGCACCGTCTCCGCCACCGCACCCAGCGCCCCGCCCAGCACGCGGTCGTTGGTGCGGCGGACGACATCGGCGATCAGCGTCGCCCCCGCCAGCCCCAGCAGCACCGCGATCGCCAGCATCGGCGCCAGCATCGCCGCGAGCAGCCGGGTGCGCAGCGCCAGCGCGCCGCCGCGCGCGCGCTCAATCGGCATCGAGCATATAGCCGACCCCGCGCACCGTGCGGATCGCCGGGCCGTCGGGGGCCAGCTTGCCGCGCAGGCGGGTGATGTTCACCTCGATCGCATTGGGGCCAACCGGCTCGTCATAGCCGAACACCTCGGACTGCAACGTCTCGCGCGGCACGATCTGTCCGGCGCGGGTGGCGAGCGAGTCGAGCACCGCCCATTCGCGGCGGCGCAGGTCCAGCGCCCGCTCGCCGACCCGCGCCTCGCCGCGCGAACGGTCCAGCACCAGCGCGCCGACGACCAGCGCCGGGGTCGGATCGCCGCCGCGCCGCCGCCCCAGCGCGCGGATCCGCGCCTCCAGCTCGGCCGGGGCGAAGGGCTTGCGCAGATAATCGTCCGCCCCCAGGTCCAGCCCGCGCACCCGGTCGTCCAGCGCGTCGCGCGCGGTCAGCATCAGCACCGGCACGCGCGCGCCCCGCCGCCGCAACGTCTCCAGCACCGAGAAACCGTCCATCCCCGGCAACCCGACATCGAGCACGACCAGCGCATAGGCCTCGTCCGCGATCACCATCAGCGCATCCTCGCCGCTGGCGACGTGATCGACCGCATGGCCCGAGGCCCGCAGCAGCGCGACGATCCCGCGCGCCAGCGCCGCATCGTCCTCGACGATCAGAATCCGCATCGCGCCGCCCGGTGAAAGGTGGATGACAGCTTGCCGGCATAGTTCATGTCCATGAGCTTACCCGAACTCAGAGGCGGGAAGCGAGAGGACCTGAACGATGCGAATCCTGATTCTATCGATGCTGCTGCTGGGCGCCCCGGCGTTCGCGCAAGGCAGCGCGCCGCATCGCCCGGTCGGCTATCCCCGCTCCTATGACGCGCTCGTCGCCGATGCGCGCGCCGAGGGCGGCCTGCGCGTCTATGGCAATGCCGACACCGCTGCGATGCAGCCGCTGATCGCCGCCTTTCGCCGCACCTATCCCGGCGTCGCGGCCCGCTATGACGATCTGGAATCGAGCACCATCTACGACCGCGTCGTCGCTGAGGCGCGGCAAGGTGCAGCGGGTGCCGATCTGGTCTGGTCCTCGGCGATGGATCTCCAGGCCAAGCTGATCAACGATGGCTATGCGCAAGGCTATCTCAGCCCCGAAAAGCCCGCCTTGCCCGCCACGGCCGTCTGGAAGAACATGGGCTACGGCGTCACCGCCGAGCCGGTCGCCTTCGTCGTCAACCGTCGCCTCATCCCGGCGGCACAGGTGCCGCGCACCCATGAGGCGTTCGAGCAATTGCTGCGCGGCCATCGCGCCGCGCTGACGGGCAAGGTCGCCACCTATGACCCCGCCCGGTCCAATGTCGGCTATCTCTATCTGACCGAGGATCATGCGATCACCCGCGACACCCGTTCGCTGGTCCAGGCGATCGCGGTGACCCGGCCGATGCTGTCGCGCACCACCGAGCCGATGCTGGACGCGGTGGCGGCGGGGCGGATCGCCATCGCCTATAATGTCGTCGGCCCCTATGCGCTGACCCGCGCGCTGCGCGACCCGCGCATCCGGGTGGTGTTTCCGCGCGACTATACGATCATAGCCTCACGCGTCGCCTTCATCACCCGCGATGCGCGGCATCCGGCGGCGGCGCGGCTGTTCCTCGACTTCCTGCTGTCGCGCACCGGGCAGACGCTCCTCGCGCGGCAATGGCTGTTGCCGGTGCGCGGCGATGTCCGCGCGCCCCGCCTGTCGTCCGAACAGCAACGCCCGATCCGCGTCGGGCCACAGCTTCTCGTCAATCTCGATACGATCAAGCGCCGCCGCTTCCTGGCCGACTGGCGCGCCACTCTAGCCGAAGGGGCCCGAACCCGATGATCCCGTACCGAACCGCGACCGCGCTGGTCGCGCTGCTGGCCGCCACCCCCGCGCTGGCCCAGACGCCGAGCAACGACGACCTCGCCGCGCTGGTCCGCCAGCAGGCCGCCGAGATCGCGACGCTGCGCGCCCGGCTCGACCGGCTGGAGGGGACGCAGGCCCCCACCCCGGTCGCCGGCACCATGCCCGCCCCCACCACCCCGGCGGCAGCGGCGGCGACGCCCGCACCGCAACTGGCGCAGAACGACACGACCGGCCGCGACACCGTCACCCGCCCCTTCGCGCCGCAGCTCGTCCCCCCCGGCCCCGCCGAGCGCGACGTGGCGCAGGCTCGGCAGGCCAATGCGGCGGGCGTGACGACCGAATGGGGGGCGGGGCTGCCCGTCTTCCACTCGGCGGACGGCATCTACACCTTCAAACCGCGCGGCCGCATCCTGGCCGATGTCAGCTCCAGCTTCGGATCGCGCTATGACGGGCGCAACATCACGACGACCGGCATGCGCGCGCTGCGCCTAGGCCTGGAAGGCGGGGTCGGTACCCATTTCTTCTACCAGTTCGAAACCGACTTTTCCGAAAATGACGTCGACATCGTCACCGCCTTCATCGGCTGGCGCAACCGTATCCGGCCGGGCCTGGATTACGACCTGCGCGCCGGACACCTATTCAACGATCGCGGGTTCGAGGGCTCGACCGGATCGGACTCGACGCCCTTCATGGAGCGGACCGTCGTCGCCACCGCGATCATCCCGCAGCGCGGCTTCTACGGCGTCGGCATCATGCCGCGCCTGTTCTGGAAGACCGGCCACGCCTCGCTGACGCTGACCGGCGACCGGATCGACGGCAGCCAGGCCGCCAATGACAGCCGCACCGTGCTGGCCCGTGCGCACTGGAACCCGATCAAGGGCGAGCGTTCGGTCCTCCATGTCGGGCTGTGGGGCTTTGACGAGGCGCTGTCCTCGGCGGCGACCACGCTGACCCGCAACACGGTGATCGGCGGCCGCTTCAACGGCGCGTTGCGGGTGTCGACCGGCACCTTGCTGGGCGGGCGCAGCACCACCGGCTATGGCGCGGAGCTGGGCGGCTATGTCGGCCCGGTCTGGGTCATGGCCGAGGCGGGCGAGCGGCGCGCGCGCCTGACCGGCGACCGCCCCGACTTTCTCAGCAAGGCGTGGAGCCTGTCGGGCGGCTGGTTCGTCACCGGCGACCTGCCCCCCTATAACCCGCGCCTGGGCAGCTTCGGCCAGCCGCGCGTGCTGAAACCGATCTTCGAGGGCGGGCCCGGCGCGATCGAGCTGACCGCGCGCTATGAAAATCTGGACTATACCAGCCTGCTGACCGGCGGGCGCGGCTGGGCCGCGACGGTCGGCGCCAACTGGTATCTGAACAGCTTCACCCGGCTCCAGTTCAACTGGGTCCATTGGGACACCGACAATCGCGCAGGCGCCTTCACCGGCGCCGACAGCGGCGAGACGATCGGCACGCGCATCGCCGTCACCTTCTAAGACACCCTCCTCCCCTCACGGAGCATCCTTCGATGGATCTTGCCCTGCTTGGCTTCCTGATGGTCGCCACCTTCATGACGCTCATCATGACGAAGCGGATGACCCCGCTGGTCGCGCTGATCGTCGTGCCGACCGCCTTCGCGCTGATCGCCGGTTTCGCCTCCGGCCTGGGCGACATGATGATCGACGGCATCAAGAATCTCGCGCCGACCGGCGTCATGCTGCTCTTCGCGATCCTGTTCTTCTCGATCATGACCGATACCGGGCTGTTCGATCCGCTGGTCAACCGGCTGCTGCGCGTGGTGCACGGCGATCCGCTGGCCATATTGATCGGCACGGTGGTGCTGTGCGCGATCGTCAGCCTGGATGGCGACGGGTCGACCACCTACATCATCACCATCGCCGCGCTGCTGCCGCTCTACAAGCGGTACGACATGAACCGGCTATATCTGTGCTGCCTGCTGATGAGCACCAGCGGGATCATGAACCTGACCCCCTGGGGCGGCCCGACCGCCCGCGCCGCCAGCGCGCTGAAGCTCGACCCCGCCACGCTGTTCCTGCCGCTGATCCCCGGCATGATCGCCGGGCTCGCCTTCCTGATCGGGCTGGCGATCTGGTTCGGCCGCAAGGAGCGTCGCCGCATCGGCCATGTGAAGGCCAATGAGCCGACCGCCTTCACCGGCATGGCCGTGTCGCAATTTCCCGAGGCGCGCCGCCCGCACCTGCGCGGGTTCAACGCCGCGCTGACCATCGCGCTGATCGCGGGGCTGGTCTCGGGCATCCTGCCGCTGTCGGTGCTGATGATGCTGGCCTTCGCGGTCGCCATGATCGTCAACTATCCGCAGGTCGCCGAGCAGAAGGAGCGGATCGCCGCCCATGCGGGCAATGTCCTGTCGGTCGTCTCGCTGATCTTCGCGGCGGGCATCTTCACCGGCATCCTGTCGGGCACCGGCATGGTCGAGGCGATGAGCAAGGAGGTCGTCGGCTGGATTCCGCCGGTGCTGGGGCCGTATATGGCGCCGATCACCGCCGCGCTCAGCCTGCCCTTCACCTTTTTCATCTCCAACGACGCCTTCTATTTCGGGATGCTGCCGATCCTGGCCGAGGCGGGGACGCATTATGGCGTGTCGCCGATGGCGATCGCCCGCGCCTCGCTGATGGGCCAGCCGGTCCATCTGCTCAGCCCGCTGGTGCCGTCGACCTATCTGCTGGTCAGCCTGGCGGGCGTCGACCTGGCCGATCACCAGCGTTTCACCCTGGTCCCCGCCGCGATGGTCTGCGCGGTCATGACGCTGGTCGGGATGGCGGTGCTCGCCTTCCCGCTGATGGGCTGATCCGATGGAGACGCTCTGGCCGCATATCGTCGCCGACTTCGCCGCGATCGGCACGCCCGCAGCGCTGGCGGCCTTTGCCCAGGTCGTCCTGATCGACGTCCTGCTGGCCGCCGACAACGCCATCGTCGTCGGCGCGCTGGCGGCGGGGCTGCCCCCGGCGATGCGGCGCAAGGTGATCCTGGTCGGCGTGGTCGCCGCGCTGGTCCTGCGCATCGGTTTCGCGCTGGTCGTGACGCAGCTGCTCCAGATCGTCGGGCTGGTGCTGGCGGGCGGGCTGCTGCTGGTCTGGGTCGCGTGGAAGATGTGGCGCGAACTGCGTGGCGGCGACGGTGACGACGATGCGCTGGCGCACCAGGCCCCGCGCCGCTTCTGGGCCGCCGCCTGGGCGGTCGCGGTGGCCGACATATCGATGAGCCTCGACAATGTTCTGGCGGTGGCGGGCGCGGCGCGCGACCATCCCGGCATCCTCGCCATCGGCCTGATCCTGTCGGTCGCATTGATGGGGCTGGCCGCCAATATCCTCGCCCGCGTGATCGAGCGCTATCGCTGGCTCGCCTATGTCGGGCTGCTCGTCATCCTGTGGGTCGCGGGCAAGATGATCTGGGAAGGGCTGACCGACCCGGCGCGCGGGCTCCTGACCCTGTTCGCCTGACGCATCCACCCTCACGCCCCATCGGGAGACATTGCCATGATCCGCCACGCGCCGCCCCTCATCCTGCTGCCGGCCATGGGTTGCGATGGCCAACTCTGGGCCAGGCAGGTGATCGACCTGAGCGACGTCACCCATCCGATGCTCGGCGACCTGACCGTCGACGACACGCTGGAGGCGATGGCCGCGCGGGTGCTGGCCCACGCCCCGCCCCGCTTCGCGGTCGCCGGGGTCAGCCTGGGCGGCTATGTCGCGCTGGAGGTCATCCGCCAGGCCCCCGAGCGGGTGCAGCGGGTGGCGCTGTTCGGCACCCGCGCGTCGATGCGGATGCGCCCGCGCACCGTCGCCGAGCAGGGCCTGCTCGCCACCGCACCCCATGCCGACCCGACGCTGACCCCGATCGTCAGCGGCCCCGTCCAGGCGATGGCCGAGCGCGTCGGCGCGGCCGTCTTCGAGCGCCAGCAGCGGGCCATGCTCGCCCGGCCGGACATCAGCGCGGCCATCGCGGCGGTGCGGGTGCCGACGCTGGTGGCGGTGGGCGAATATGACCGCATATGCCTGCCCGCCGAAGCGCGCGAGCTGGCCGACCGGATTCCCGGCGCGCGCCTCCACGAGATCCGCCATTGCGGGCATCTGGCCCCGCTGGAGCGCCCCGGCGAGGTCACCCAGTTGTTGCGGGACTGGCTGCAAGGCTGAACGGCCCGGAGCGCCGCCGGTGCGGCACGCCCGCACGATCCGGGCGACATGAAAAAAGGGGCGCGGCGACCCGGACCTGAGTCCGGACACCGCGCCCCCCTTCTCACCCTGAGGGCGGTTAGCTGGCCTGGTTGGCCGACACCGGCTTGGCGGTCACGTCGAAGCGATCCGCGTTCATCACCTTCACCCAGGCCCGCACGAAGTCGCGCACGAACTTCTCCTCGTGCCCGTTCTCGGCATAGACCTCGGCGGTCGCGCGCAGTTGCGAGTTGGAGCCGAAGATCAGGTCGGTCCGGGTCGCGCGCCACTTTTCCTGGCGGCCGCCACGGTCGTAACCGATGAACTTCTCGTCGCTCGACGCGTCGACCAGATCCCAGAAGGTACCATTGTCGAGCAGGTTGACGAAGAAGTCGTTGGTCAGCTGCCCCGGACGGTCGGTCAGCACGCCCTCCGGCGCATCGCCGAAGTTCGCGCCCAGCACGCGCAGGCCGCCGACCAGCACCGTCATTTCGGGCGCGGACAGCCCGAGCAGCGAGGCCCGGTCGAGCAGCAGCTCCTCGGTCTTCACCGGGTTGCGGGTCTTCAGATAGTTGCGGAAACCATCGGCCTGCGGCTCCATCCAAATGAAGCTCTCGACATCGGTCCATTCCTGCGTCGCGTCGCCGCGACCGCCCAGGAACGGGACCGCCACGTCGAACCCGGCATCGCGCGCCGCCTTCTCGACCGCCGCCGAACCCGCCAGCACGATCGCATCGGCCAGCGACATGTCGCCGCGCAGCTCGTCCAGCTTGGCCAGGACCTGCTGGAGCTGTTCGGGTTCGTTGACCGCCCAGTCCTTCTGCGGAGCCAGCGCGATGCGCGCGCCGTTCGCGCCGCCGCGATGGTCCGACCGGCGATAGGTCGAGGCCGAGGCCCAAGCGGTCTTGACCAGCTGTCCGACGGTCAAGCCGCTGGAGAGCACCGCCTCCTTGAACGCCGCCACGGCCGCATCCGACGGCACGGTGCCTTCGGGCACGGGGTCCTGCCAGATCAACGTCTCTTCGGGCACTTCGGGGCCGAGATAGCGGATCTTGGGGCCCATGTCGCGATGGGTCAGCTTGAACCAGGCGCGGGCGAAGGCATCGTCCAGCGCCGCCTGATCCTCGCGGAAACGCAGCGCGATCTCGCGGAACTCGGGGTCCATCTTCAGCGCCATGTCGGCGGTGGTCATCATGGTCGGCACGCGCTTGTTGGGATCGCGCGCGTCGGGGGCCATGTCCTCGGGGTCGGGATTGACCGGAGTCCACTGCTTGGCGCCCGCCGGGCTCTGCGTCAGTTCATAGTCATATTTGAACAGCAGGCGCAGATAGTCGCCGGTCCACTTGGTCGGATTGTTCGACCATGCGCCCTCGATGCCGGAGGTGGTGATATGCCCCTGGCCGATCTCCTCGCTGTCGGTCAGCCAGCCCAGCCCCTGCTGGTGCACCGCTTCGGCCGCCGGGTTCTTGAAGTGCGGGGCGGGCTTGGCGCCATGCGCCTTGCCGAACGCATGGCCACCCGCCGTCAGCGCCACCGTCTCCTCGGAGTTCATCGCCATCCGCCGGAACGTCGCCTTCATGTCGCGCGCGGAGGTCAGCGGGTCGGGATTGCCGCCGGGCCCTTCGGGATTGACGTAGATGAGGCCCATCTGGATCGCGGCGAGCGGTCCTTCGAGCTCGGGCGTCTCCTCGGTGATGCGGGTCTGCGCGCCTTCATCGACCCACAGCTCCTCGGCGCCCCAGAAGGTATCGCCCTCCGACGCATAGACGTCCTTGCGGCCGCCCGCGAAGCCGAAGGTCGGCCCGCCCATGCTCTCGATCGCGACATTGCCCGCCAGGATGAACAGATCGGCCCAGCTGATATGCTTGCCGTATTTCTGCTTGATCGGCCACAACAGGCGCCGCGCCTTGTCGAGATTGCCATTGTCCGGCCACGAGTTCAGCGGCTCGAAGCGCTGCTGCCCCGAGGACGAACCACCGCGCCCATCGGTCACGCGATAGGTGCCGGCGGCGTGCCAAGCCATACGGATCATGAAGGGGCCGTAATGACCGTAATCGGCGGGCCACCACGGCTTGCTGTCGGTCATCAGCGCAAGCAGGTCGGCCTTGACCGCCGCATAGTCGAGCGCGTTGAACGCCTTGGCATAGTCGAAGCCCTCGCCCATCGGGTCGGGCGAGATGCCGTGCTGGTGCAGCATGTCGATCGGCAGCGCGTCGGGCCACCAGTCCTTGTTGGTCCGTCCCAGCAGCGACCGGGCCTTGACCTCGCCGCCGCCCTTGCCACCCATCGGGCAACCGCCGCTCTTGGGCTTTTCGTAATCGGCCATCTCGGTTTCCTCTTCCTACCGATGTCACTTCACCACGGATAGTGCCGCGCCCGCAGGCAATCTGTCCAATCGATTATTCGGGATGGATAGATCATGATACTCGATCACTACCGGCATCGCGCCCCTTGGCTCAATGCCTGTCGCGGCCACCGGCTTCGACCCGCAGAAGATGCTGCGGCATGGCGTGCAAAAGCATCGGCCAAATGCTTTGGCGTGAGGGAATTCAGCGGGCGATACCGATCAGCGCGGTCGCGTCGTAACCCCCCTTGACGTTGCCGCTGAACACCGGCGTCTGCTGGGCGATCTGCGCCGCGCTGTTGTCGCCGAAGATGCCGTCGCTCGACAGCGAAATACGCGCGAACTTCGCGGCGCTCGATGGATAGGTGGTGGCATCGGCATAGATGGCCGAGCAGACGGCGCTCGGCATCGCCAGCTGCGAGGTCAGGACTGCATAACGGCCGCCCAGCGCGTTGGAGAGGCTGGAGAAGACCTCGAAATGCATATGCGGCCAGCGCCCGTCATAGCAGCCGGGGAAGATGGTGGTGAAGCTAACCTGGCCATTGGCATCGGTCACCTGGACGCCGCGCAGATAGCTTTCCGTCGGGGCGGTATAGAGCGAATAGAGCCCCTGCCGGTCGCAATGCCACAGATAGACCGCATAACCGGCCAGTGGTGCGCAGGTGGCGTTGACGTCGACCAGGGTCAGCGTGATCTTCAGCAGAACGCCGGTCGCGACCGTGGTGGTCGAGAGGAAGCTGGGGCGGATGTCGCTGCGCACGACGCCGCTCACGGTGAGGATGTTGGACGTCCCCCGGAGGCGGTGTTGGTGCCGTCGCCGGGATAGGTACCGGCGGTTTCGGCCGGGTCGGCGATGCAGGCCGTGCTCGTGCCGCTGGCGGTCGGCGTGGGGGTTGCGGTCGGTGTTGGTGTCGGCGTGGCGCTGGGGGTGGAGCCGCTCACCACCGCGACGCTGCCCGACGCCGTGTCGTTGCCGCCGCAACCCGCGACCAGCGCGGCGGTGCCCGCACCGGCAAACCACTTCAGCGCGCGACGGCGCGCCATCAGCGTCTCCATGACCTTCAGATCGTCGGCCAGGCGGTGAGCGTGGTCGGGGTGGCGGTCGGACATGCACTCATACTCCTTCGGACAGAAGGAGCATGTCGGCCTGCCGGATTGCCCGCCTATGTCGGGATGCAGCCATGTTGTTGCAGCGTGTGTCAGCTCGCCAGCGGCAGCACCACACGCGCCATCGCGCCGCGATCGCCATTTTCCAGCGTCGCCGCGCCGCCGTGCCGCGTCGCGATCGACCGGACGATGGCGAGACCCAGCCCGGTGCCGCCGGTGGCGCGGTTGCGTGAGGGGTCGCCGCGCACAAAGGGCTGGAACAGCCGTTCCGCCTGCGCCGGATCGATGCCGGGTCCGTCGTCGGCCACCCATATGCCGACATTCCCGCGCGCAATCTCCCACCCGATCGTCGCCCGCTCGCCATAGCGCACGGCATTCTCGATCAGATTGGCAAACAGCCGCCGCAACGCCGCCGTATCGCCGCGCACGACCGCACGCGGGCCGGGCATCAGCGTCACGGGCTGACCGGCATCGGCCATGTCTTGGACCAGACTGTCGAGCAGGCTGGCCAGGTCGAGGCGGCGCGCGTCGGTCTGGACCGCCTCGTCCCGGGTGAAGGCCAGCGTGGCGGCGATCATCGCGCGCATCTCACCGATATCGGCGGCGGCGCGGGCGCGGGCGTCCTCGGGCAGTTGTTCGACGCGAAAGGCGAGCCGCGACAGCGGCGTGCCGAGGTCATGCGCGATCCCCGCCAGCATCGCGGTGCGCGCCTCGGCATGGTGCGCCAGACGGGCGTGCATCGTCGTCACCGCACGCGCCAGATCGCGCACCTCGCGACTGCCCCCCGGCAGCGCGGGCAGCGCGGCGCCGGTGCCCGCCTGATCGGCGGCGCTGGCGAGGCGGCGCAGGGGCCGGGTCAGCGCGCGGGCGATGCACCAGGCCGGCAGGGACAGCAGCAGGATCGCGACCAACATCGCCAGCAGGGTGCGGACGTGCCAGCGCGTCAGATAGGGCGGCACATGGCTGCGCACGACCCACCAGCCCGCTCCCTCATGCCAGGCGAAGGTGAAGCTGCCGACAAAGGCATCGCGCTCCGTCTTGCCCGCCGTTTCGGTAAAGGCCAGGACAGCGGTGGGCGAGACGCCCAACTCGGCGGCGAGGCGACGACGGGCGGTGGGATCGGCGACTTCCCCGCTACGGGCCATGGGCGCGGCCCGTTCCCTTCGACGCCGTGGCGGCCCCGGTCCGGGATCCTGGCCATCGGCCGCTTGCGCCACGCCGAGCGGCGGGCCGCCCCGGTCGAAGGGCGGCGGCCCCTTGCCTTCCAGCGTCATCGCGATCGAGCGCAGGCTGCTGGGAAAGTCGAAAGGGGGCGGCCCGGAAAAGGTGACCACGAACGAGATCGCCGTCGCCACCAGGACGGAGACGATCACCAGCAGGAAGATCGGCGCCGCGATCGAGGAGCCGCGCCGGTCGCGTCGCCGGTCAGCGACGCTCGACATCGGCCGTGAACAGATAGCCTTCGTTGCGCACCGTGCGGACCAGATCGTCGCCGCCGCGCCCGTCGGACCGTTGCAGCTTGCGGCGCAACCGGCTGATCTGGACGTCGATCGCGCGGTCGAAATGCTCGGCATTGGCCCCGCGCGACTGGTCGAGCAGGAAGTCGCGGGTCAGGACGCGGCGCGGATGCTCGACCAGCACGATCAACAGGCGGAACTCGCCATCGGACAGGTTGATGAGGACCTCGTCCGGATCGAACAGCTGCCGTCCCAGCGGGTCGAGCCGCCAGCCCGCGAAGCGCAGATATGCGCGCTCCGGCGATGCCGTCTGGACCGAGGCGATCGCGGCCGGCCGCCCCTGGTTGCGACGCAGGACCGAGCGGATGCGGGCGAGCAGTTCGCGCGGATTGGCGGGCTTGGCGATATAATCGTCGGCGCCCATTTCCAGCCCGACGATCCGGTCGACCTCTTCGCCGATCACCGACAGGATGATGACCGGCGGCGCGGTCGTGCGGTCGAGGCTGCGAAGCACCGACAGCCCGTCCTCCCCCGGCATCATCACGTCGAGAACGACCAGCGCATAGGCATGGCGCACCAGCGCCGCCCGCATCGCCGCCGCATCCTCGGCGACATCGACGACATAGCCATGGTCGGCGAGGAACGCCGCCGTCAGCTCGCGAATGCCGGGATCGTCGTCGACGATGAGAAGGCGGGTTTCGAGGTCCATGGTCTCGATCGGTTCAGGACGGGCGACGGTCTGCATGACGCCCGGATGCCGTCCCGGTGTATCGCGCGGATTGCAGGGCTGCAACATCGGCAGAACGGGACCGGACTGTGGCCGGGGCGCCACACCGGATCGGGCCGACCTAGGGCGGATCGACATTCACAATTGCATATTCTTCCCTCTCCCCGGGACAGGGGAGAGGGTTAGCGGAGCTTGCCAGCCTGCTGGCTAGCGTAGCTTGGGTGAGGGGTTGAGCGAGCCCAAAGGCTCGCGCGCTCGCTTCGCGAGCCCGCCCCTCACCCAGCTCCGACTAAGCCTTTGCTCTCGCAAAGGCCAAGTCTGCGCAACCCTCTCCCCTCTGCGAGGGGCGAGGGAAGGAAAGGCATCGCTGAATGTCGATCGACCATAGACCTTCGTCGCGGGGCGCGGAACGGAGCGTTCGATCACCCTGTCGTCCGGATGGGGGAAGTGCTGGCGCCGCCCTGACCTGAATACGTCGTTCCAATCCGGGAACGAGATCGCCTTGCCCTTGTTTTCGTGGGCAAAGGAGACCGCATGAACGCCAATTCGCGCCTGACCGCCCTCACCCGGATCGGCTTTGCAACGCGCGGCCTGCTCTATCTCGTCATCGCCTTTCTCATCCTTCGCACCGGCAGGGCCGAGGATCCCAGCGGCGCCATCGAGTATCTCGGGCGGGGCGGCGGCCAGATCCTGCTGGGGATCATCGCCGTCGGTCTGGTGGCCTATGGCATCTGGCGCCTGGCCGACGCGGCGCTCGACATCGAGCGTCACGGCACCGATCGCAAGGGCGTGATGGAGCGGGTCGGCGCGGGGGTCAGCGGTGCGGTGCACCTTTTCCTGGCGTGGCAGGCCGTCGCGGTGATGCGGGGCGCGGCCCTGTCCGGGGACGGCACGCGCGAAGGCGCGCGAACGGCGCTTCAGCTGCCCGGCGGCTGGGCGCTCGTGCTGGTCGGGGCGGTGGTGCTGGCGGCGCTGGGCGCGGTCCAGCTGGTCAAGGCGACCAAGGGGTCCTTCCTGCGCTATCTGGACGCCTCGGTCGCGCGGCAACGCTGGGTGCAGTGGAGCGGTCGCGCGGGATATGCCGCGCGCGGGCTGGTGTTCCTGATCAGCGGCTATCTGCTCGCACGGGCGGGGATCGAGGAACAGGCGGGCGAGGCCGGCGGCATGGCGCGGGTCCTGTCATGGCTGACCAACCCGTTCGACCTGATCGTCGGCGCAGGGTTGCTGGCGTTCGGACTCTTCAGCCTTGTCGAGGCGCGCTATCGGCGGCTGCACGACGTGCCCGTGGATGCGGCGATCCGGCGGGCGACCAGCTGGCATTGATCGGTCCGCGCTGCACGCAGCGATGGGGATCAGGCCGCCACCGCCTCGGGCAGGTCGTCATCGGTCAGGGTCGAGGACCGACGGAACTGACCGGCATTCTCATCCAGCCACGCCGCCGCCGTCGCCCGCCCCAACTCGCGCAGTTCCTGGATCTTGGACCAGCGGGTGTCGAGCTTGCTCGCCGAACCGCGTTCGGCCAGCGCGGTGGGGGCGGCCATCATGTGCAGATTGGTCGCGGCCAGCGCCTGCATCGCCGGATCGGACGAGCCTGCGCTGCGGGCGATGGCCTGCACTTCGGTCAGCGCCTTCAGGTCACGCAACAGGCAGGCATTGAAGCCGATATCGCTCATCCGCCCGATAATCCCGCCCAGCGAGGTCGGCGCCTCGTCCACCCCGAAGGGGGTGATCTGCACGATCAACAGGTCGGTCGCGCCATGATGGTCGAAGATCAGCGGCTCCAGCGCGGGGTTGGCGGAAAAGCCGCCGTCCCAATATTCTTCGCCGTCGATCGTCACCGCCGCGAACAGATCAGGCAGGCAGGCGGACGCCATGATCGCATCGACCGTGATCTCGTCGTTGCGGAACAGACGCGCCGCGCCGTTCGAAACTGCGGTGGCGGCGATATAGAGCGGCAGCGCCCCGTCGCGCGTCAGGGCGCTCAGATCGATGCTCGACGACACCACTTGGCGCAGCGCCCGCATCTCGCGCAGTTGTGGAGACAGATGCGCCAGATAGCGGCTCATCATCTTCGACATTTCGAGCGAGCGCCGAAACCACGGCTCGAACAGCGGCCCACCCCATGGATGATCGAAGGCGCTTAGCGGCGATCCGTGCGACACCGCCTTCCACAGCCGCTCCAGCCCCGCCAGCGCGCCGTCCCGGCCGCCGACGGCCAGTCCCGCGACCAGCGCGGTGCCGTTCAACGCCCCGGCACTCGCCCCGCTGACCGCGACGATGTCGATCTCCTCCTCCAGCAGACGCTCGATCACGCCCCAACCATAGGCGCCGTGCGCCCCGCCACCCTGCAGGGCCAGCGCCAGCCGAGGACGAGCGGAAGAGGGCGAAGGCGATGCGGTGTCGATCATGGCGGGCTCCCGAAAGGCGTCCTCACGGATCTGCGACGACCCATGGTCCGCTTGGGGATGCAACGAGCGCCGCCGGATTTGGATGCAGTGCAGCATGAAACCGACCCATGGCCGGGTCGGTCACGCCCCGTCCCGCGTCAGTCCCGTGTCCTCCCGATCCGGACGTCCCGATAGCGCGGGTTGAGCAGGTGGAAGACCAGCAGCGCGACCAGATAGGCCAGGCCGCAGGCAATGAAGAAGGGTTGGTAGCTGCCTACCCGGTCGAGCAACATGCCCAGCGCCTTCGACGCGATGAAGCCGCCGGCCGCTCCGGCAAAGCCGCCCAGCCCGATCAGCGTGCCTTGCGCATAACGGGGGAACTGGTCGCCGGGCAGCGCGAAGAGATTGGTCGAGAAGCCCTGATGCGCCGCGCAGGCCAGGCCGATCATCGCCACCGCGATCCAGATGCTGCTCGCCTGCGCCGCGAACATCACCGGCAGCGCGAACAGCGCGCAGAAGAACATCGCCCGCTTGCGCGCCCGCCCGGTCGCCACCCCGGCCTTCAGCAGCCGTGACGAATACCAGCCGCCGACGATCGCACCGACATCCGCCATGATATAGATGGCGACAAGAGGCGGCCCGAAGCTCTTGAGATCATAGCCATAACGGCTGTGGAAGAAATCGGGCAGCCAGAACAGGAAGGTCCACCAGACCGGATCGATCAGAAAGCGCCCGGTCATGTAGGACCAGGCTTCGCGATGGCGCAGGACGGTGAGGAACCCGGCGCGGCCGCTCGTCTCGGCGGGCTCGGTCTCGATCCAGGCGCGCTCCTCGGGTGTGATGCGCGGATGGGCATGGGGCGGGTGATAGAGCCGCCACCACGCCGCCAGCCAGACGAGGTTGAACAGCCCGGTGATGATGAAAGCCCAGCGCCAGTCGAGCACCAGATCGGCGACGATGAAGCCGATCAGCAGCGGCGTCACCACCGCCCCGACATTGGCCCCGGCGTTGAAGATGCCGATGGCCAGCGCGCGTTCTTTCTTGGGAAACCATTGCGATGCGGCGGCGAGCGCCGAGGGATAGGTCCCCGCCTCCCCGAAGGCGAGCGGGATGCGGGCGATCACGAAGCCGGTTGTCGAGGTGACGAGCGTCTGCGCGAAATGCCCGATGGTCCAGCTGCCCATCGCCAGCAGATACCCGGCGCGCGGCCCGATCCGGTCGATCAGCCAGCCGAACAACAGGAAGCCGATGCCATAGGCGACCTGGAAATAGCCGGTGATGTCGCCGTAACCGCTATTGGTCCAGCCATAGAGCGCGGTCAGCTGCGGCTTGAGCACGCCCAGCACCAGCCGGTCGATATAGCTGAGCACCACGGCAGCGAAGAGCAGGCCGCAAATCACCCAGCGGACCCGCCCGCGCGGCGGCGGCACGGCGTGCGCGGCGGTTTCGGGGGCGGTCGCGGCGGCGTTGGCCATGTCGCTCATCTCACCAGCTCCACAGGGTGCCGTCCTCCAGCCGGTTCACCGGCAGATAGGCGCGTTTATAGGGATAGGTTTCCGCCAGTGCCTCGTCGATCTCGACGCCCAGCCCCGGCGCATCGCCCGGATGCATCATCCCGTCCTCGAACCGGTAATGATGCGGGAAGACCGCGTCGGTCTCGTCCGTGTGCGGCATATGCTCCTGGATGCCGAAATTGGGCACAGATAGCCCGAAGTGCAGCGCCGCCGCCATGGTGACGGGCGACAGGTCGGTCGCGCCGTGGCAGCCGGTGCGGACCTGATACAGATCGGCGAGCGCGGCGATCCGTCGCAAATGGGTCAGCCCCCCGGCATGGACGACGGTGGCGCGGACATAGTCGATCAGCTGGTTCTCGATCAGATGCTTGGCATCCCAGATCGAGTTGAAGATCTCGCCCACCGCGATCGGCGTCGTCGTATGCTCGCGGATCAGGCGGAACGCATCCTGGTTCTCGGCCGGGGTCGCATCCTCGATCCAGAAGGGGCGATAGGGCTCCAGATCCTTGCCCAGCCGCGCCGCCTCGATCGGGGTCAGCCGGTGGTGGACGTCGTGGAGCAGATGCACGTCCCAGCCCAAAGCCTCGCGCGCGGCGGCGAACAGTTCGGGGACGATGCGCAGATATTTCTCGGTCGACCAGACGCTCTCGCTGGGCAGGTCGGCATCGGCGGGCTCGTAACGCTGCCCCGCCTTGGCGACGCCGTAGGTAGAGGCCAGCCCCGGCACCCCGCATTGCAAGCGGATCGCGCGATAGCCTTCGTCGCGGTGGCGGATCGCGGTGGCGATCGTATCTTCGATGCTGGTGCCGTTGGCGTGGCAATAGACTAGGCACGCGTCACGCGCCGCGCCGCCCAGCAGCTGATAGACGGGCAGCCCGGCGATCTTGCCCTTGATGTCCCACAGCGCCATGTCGACCGCCGCGATCGCGGTCATCGTCACCGGGCCGCGCCGCCAATAGGCGCCCTTGTAGAGATATTGCCAGATATCCTCGATCCGGTGCGCGTCGCGCCCGATCAGGCAAGGGAGGACGTGATCCTGCAGATAGCTCGCGACGCTGAGTTCGCGGCCGTTGAGCGTGGCGTCGCCCAGGCCGGTGGTGCCGTCGTCGCACTCGATCTTCAACGTGACGAAGTTGCGTCCCGGAGAGGTCACGATCAGGCGGGCGGAAACGATCTTGGGCATGGCGGCGTCCTTCAGGCGACCAGAAGCGCGACAGAAGGATGGCCGCGCAAAACGGCATGGCGAATCGTTCGATGCCTGCGGCTCATGACGGCCCTCTCCTGTCAGGCAGCCGGTCTGACCGGACTTGCCAATTGGTCTGATAGCGGTAACGTGCGGGCCAAGCGTCGGCTTGTCAATCGCCGACACATCGGGAGAGCATGGCATGAAACGGATTCGCGCATGGGCCACCGCGCTGTCCCTATCCTTGGTGGCGTTGCCCTTTCCGGCGCTGGCGGACGATGGCTATGCGCTGTGGCTGCGCACCGCCGCACCGACGGTCGGGCAGGCCGATGTCAGGGTGTCGGGCACGTCCCCGACGCTGGAACTGGCGGGCTCCGAACTGAGGCGCGCCCTGCCCTCGGGCCTGCTGCCCGTCATGGTGGCGACCGCTTCGGACCCTGCCCTTCGCACGATAGGGCTGAATGTCGGCGGGCTGGGCGAGGAAGGCTATCTGGTACGCCCGGTGACGTTGCAGGGCCGGACCATGCTTCTGGTCGCGGGCAATAGCGATCGCGGCGCGCTCTACGGTGCCTTTGCGCTGCTCCGCCATCTCGCCACCGGCGGAACGGCCGATCGGGTCGAGCTGCGGTCCGCGCCCAAGGTAAAGCTGCGCGTGCTGAACCATTGGGACAATCTCGATGGCTCGATCGAGCGCGGCTATGCGGGCCAGTCGCTGTGGGACTGGTGGACGCTGCCCGACTTCCGCGATCCGCGCTATACCGACTATGCCCGCGCCAACGCCTCGATCGGGATCAACGGCACCGTCCTGAACAACGTCAACGCCAAGGCCGACAGCCTGACCGCGCCCTATATCGCCAAGGCGGCGGCGCTGGCCGATATCTTCCGCCCCTGGGGCATCCGCGTCTATCTGTCGGTCAAATTCTCCGCGCCGATCGAGCTGGGCGGACTGAAGACCGCCGACCCGCGCGATCCGGCGGTGGCGGCCTGGTGGAAGGCCAAGGCGGACGAGATCTATCGCGCCATCCCCGATTTCGGCGGCTTCCTGGTCAAGGCCAATAGCGAGGGGCAGCCGGGCCCGCGCGATTACGGGGCCAGCCATGCGGACGGCGCCAACATGCTGGCCGCCGCCGTCAAACCCCATGGCGGCATCGTGATGTGGCGCGCCTTCGTCTATGCCGAGACCGATCCCGAAGATCGCGCCAAACAGGCCTATACCGAGTTCAAGCCGCTGGACGGCAAGTTCGCCGACAATGTGCTGGTGCAGGTCAAGAACGGCGCGATCGACTTCCAGCCGCGCGAGCCCTTCCACCCGCTGTTCGGCGCGATGCCGCGCACGCCCCTGATGATCGAGTTCCAGATCACCAAGGAATATCTCGGCTTCGCGACCCATCTCGCCTATCTCGGCCCGCTGTTCACCGAGGTTCTCGACGCGAAGACCGGGTGGAAGCCGGGCGAGACGGTCGCCGATGTGGTCGACGGCGCGGCGGAGCATCATGCGCTTTCGGGCATGGCGGGCGTCGCCAATATCGGGCGCGACCGCGACTGGAGCGGATCGACCTTCAACCAGGCCAATTGGTACGCCTTCGGCCGCCTCGCCTGGGACCCCGACCTGTCGGCACAGGCCATTGCGCGCGACTGGACCGAGCAGACCTTCGGCACCGACCGTCAGGTGGTCGACACGGTCACCGCGATGATGATGGGATCGCGCGAGGCGGTGGTCGACTATACCGGACCGCTCGGCCTCGCGCATCTGATGGCGACCGGCCATCATTATGGACCGGGGCCATGGGTGGCCGATCTGGCGCGCCCCGAATGGAACCCGGCCTATTATCACCGCGCCGATGCGGGCGGCATCGGCTTCGACCGGACGGCGAAGGGCAGCAACGCGGTCGGCCAATATGCCGCCCCGGTCGCCAGGGCCTTCGCCGACCCGGCAACGACGCCCGAGTCGATGCTGCTCTGGTTCCACCACCTGCCCTGGGATCGCCGCATGGCGAGCGGGCGCACTTTGTGGGACGAAATGGTCGCGCATTATGATCGCGGCGTCGCCTATGTCGCCCATATGCAGCGGCAATGGGACACGCTGCGTCCCAAAATCGATGCCGAACGGTGGCAGAAGACCGCAACCTATCTCGCCATCCAGGAAAAGGAAGCCCGGTGGTGGCGCGACGCGAGCCTGGCCTATTGGATGTCGGTCAACCATCGCCCCCTTCCCGCCGGGGTCCGTACGCCCGAGCATGACCTGGCCTGGTACAAGGCGCGGAGCTTTCCCTACGCGCCGGGCCAGGCGCACTGACCGGAAGCGTGACAAGGCCGGACCATCGCAACGCCTTTGGTCCGGCCACCTGTGGGGAGTCGGCGCGAGCGGACGGCATGATCGGCCTGCCTTGCACGCCCCTGCGACGACCGTACCGCGACCGAGGCACCCGCGAACGACGGCCCGCAATCGATAACAGCTTGCAAACCGGCAAAATTCTTCGCCGGGACGCTTTGGTCTAGCCAATTTCATTTGACTTACAGACCAATAGGCCTGACGATACCGCTATCAACGAAGCCGCATCAGACGGTTGTGAGGGGAAGCGGAATGGCATCCATGGCATCATCATGCCCGACCCGATCGGGCGTCACGCGGCCCGCATCATCGGCCGCCGCCTTGCCGCACCGCTCGCCCGACGCCTGATCGCCCCGACCGCCATCAACATTCGAATAGCCGCATGTCCCGGCGAAGGGCAGCGGACCGACCGAGAGGACCTGACATGAGGACTGTGCCCCCCATCCGCCTGCGCCGCCTGGCCCTGCTGTGCGCGACCGCCGCCGGTGCCATGAGCGCGTCGACCGCGCTCGCCCAGGCGGTGCCGCCGCCGCAGGAACAGGTTCCCGCCGACGGCCAGGACAATGGCCCGTCGACGCCCCCCGCGCCGCAGACCGACCAGACCCAGGGCACGACGAGCGAGGACATCGTCGTCACCGGCTATCGGTCGAGCCTGGCCAAGTCGACCAACGCCAAGCGTGCCTCGACCGGCTTTACCGATTCGATCTTCGCCGAGGATATCGGCAAGTTCCCCGACACCAACATCGCCGAGTCCTTCAACCGCATTCCGGGCGTGACCATCACCCGCGACGTGACCGGCGAAGGCACCAACGTCGCCATTCGCGGCCTGGGGTCGAACTTCACCAACGTCACGCTGAACGGTGCGCCGATCGCCGTCGCCTCCTCGGGCGCAACCGACGCGCAAGGCACCGACCGCTCGGTCGACCTCAGCTTCTTCCCGACCGACCTGTTCACCAAGCTGACCGTGAACAAGAGCTATACCGCCGACCTGCTCGAAGGCGGCGCGGCGGGCAACATCGACCTGCGCTCGGCGCGGCCCTTCGATCGCCAGACCTCGTTCGTCGCCTATAACGTCCAGGCGTCCAACCAGACGCCCGAGGACCGGATCGGGGCGCGCGGATCGCTGATCGGCAGCTGGCGCAACGACACCGTCGGCATCCTGGCGGGCGTCTCGGCGCAGCGGCTGTTTACCGACACGCGCGGTTTCGAGACGATCGGCTATACCAACCCCGCGCTGACCGCCGCGCAATGCGGCGCGACCAGCGGATGCAACAGCACTGGCGGCGGCAACTGGACGATCCCGTCGGTCGTACCGGCAGGCGCGGGCGGCGGCCTGGTGGCGGGGACGACGATCGACCGCAACTTCCTGCTCGCCAACAATCCGGGCGCGACCATCCAGCAGATCGACAACGGCCTGCTGCCGCGCCTGGGCCGCGTCACCAGCATCCGTGGCCCCCGCGACCGCATCAACGCGATCGTCAGCGCCGAATATCGCCCGACCGACCAGCTGCATTTCTACATTGACGGCCTGTACGGCTTCAAGAAGAACGAGCTGACCCGCGAGAACATGGCCTGGATCGTCCGCAACGGTGCGATCATCCCGACCAACCTGACCTTCGACAAGGCGGATTGCAGCGCGGGCTGCACCGTGACCGGCGGCACCTTCGCCAATGTCCAGTTCTTCAACGAATTCCGCCCCTATACCGAGACGACGCACCTGTTCAGCGTCAATCCCGGCGGCGAGTGGGAGATCAACGACAAGCTCAAGCTGAACATCCAGGGCAATTACGCGCGCTCGACCTTCCACCGCGAAAGCCCGACCGTCGGCATGACCACGCCGCTGGGCGTCGGCAATACCGTCACCTATTCGAACGATGGCGGCATCCCGACGATCACCAGCGCGCTCGACCTGAACGACCCGAAGAATTTCGGCTGGAATGCGGGCAGCCGCGTCAACCTCCAGGACGAGCGGCGGCTGTACATCAACAAGGGGATGCGCGGCGACCTGACCTGGGGCGACACCGCGCTCAACGTGAAGATCGGCGGCGCGTTCGACAATACCGCGCGGCGCATCCGGGGTTTCGACAACAGCCAATATTGGCAGAACGCGGTGTGCGGCAACAATCCCAACGTCGCGGTCCCCTCCCCCAATTCGCAGCCGCCCTGCGAGGGCCTGAACGCGCCCGGCGCGGCGCCCGCCGGCTATCCCACCTATCCGGGCTATGGCACCGGCTATACGGCGGGGATGAGCGGGCCGGTCAGCTATGGCGGGTCGCTGATCCCCAACAGCGCGGCGTCGAGCTATCTGATGCCGGGGCCGGCCGGGTTCGTGACGGTCAACTGGCCCGCCTTCGCCAAGGCGAGCAACTATCAATTCTATCACGACAACGCCCCCGAAAATGGCGGCGCGAACACCGGCGCGAGCGCGGGCTATATCCGCGAGATCGTCAAGTCGGCCTTCGCGACCGTCAACGGCGCGCAGGAACTGGGCGGCAACACGCTGCGCTTCAATGTCGGCGTGCGCTACGTCAACACGATCCAGACGATTTCGGGTCGCGTCTCGCTGCCCGATCCGCGCAACACGACCGCCTCGGGCGCCTCGCTGCCCGATGGCAGCCGCTATCCCAGCATCGTGAACATCGCCAACACGCGCAACGTCTATTCGGAATGGCTGCCCGCCGCGACGCTGGCCTATGACATTGGCGAGCATGCGGTGGTGCGTGTCGCGGGCTCGCGGACGATGACCCGGCCCGATCCGTCGGCGCAGCTGCCGGGCGTCAACTTCGGCGCCCCCTCGGCCGACCAGGCCTCGATCGGCAATCCGGCGCTGGCGCCCTATCTGTCGACCAATCTGGACCTGGGCTTCGAATATTATACCGGGCGGGAAGGTGTGATCAGCTTCAACGCCTTCCGCAAGTCGATCGAGGGCTTCACGACGACCGCGATCTCGACGGTGCCCTTCTCGAACCTGGCGCAGTACGGCATCACCTATGACACGCTGAACTCGACGCAGCAGATCGCGATCAACGCGCGCGGCGGGCCCAACCAGGCGCAGGTGCAGGTCACTTCGCAGGTCAACGTGCCCAACAAGCTGACCATCAACGGCCTGGAATTCCAGTGGGTCCAGCCGCTCGACTTCCTGACCCGCGCGATCGGCATCACCGGCTTCGGCTTCAACGCCAACGCCACCATCGTCGACCAGCGCAGCGACGGCCCCGCCGTGGCGTTCGGCGTCGCGCCCTTCACCTACAACATCACCGGCTATTACGAGAAGAACGGCGTGATGCTGCGCGTCGCCACCACCTCGCGTCAGGGCGCGCAGAACAGCGGCGCGGCGCAGAACGGCATTCCCAATGCCGCGCTGTTCGGCACCGACTTCACCACCTATGACTTCTCGTCGTCCTTCGACCTGGACAAGCTGTTCGGCATGCCCGGCGCGCCGCAGCTGACCATTAACGTCGCCAACTTCACCAACGCGACGCTGCGGTCCTACTTCCAGTTCGAGCACGCCACCTTCACCCAGTACAAGCCCGGCCGCCAGTTCCTGATCGGTCTGCGCGGAACGTTCTGACCCTCTGCTTCGGCAGGCCCGGCGGAGCCGATCGGCTCCGCCATCCTCTCCCGACAAACTTCGGGGTCCTTCCACATCGGTGGAAGGACCCCGTTCTTATTCCGGCAAAGACGATCGTCAGAACTTGACGGTCGCCCCCACGAAGATGCGGCGGCCCAGCACGTCATAGACGCCCGGATAGGTGTTGCCGTTGCCGAACAGGTTCAGCACGCCCGAAGCGAGGGCGGGCGGGCTCTTGTCCAGCAGGTTGTTCGCACCGATCCGCAGCGCCAGGTTGCGATTGACCTCGACCCCCGCCGTCAGGTCGAAATAGCTGTATGCTGGCAGGTGTGCGTCGATCGGATCTGAAGACTTACTGTTCAGAAAGCTGTTGCTCGATGTCGCCGAATTGTTGGTCGGGCCGATATAACGCCAGTTGAGCGACAGGCTGGTCTTCCCGTCCGGCTTCCAGGTCATGCGCACATTGTGACGCCATACCGGGGTCGGCTGACCGCAGGCATAACCGAACAGGCCCTTGCAGTCATAGCTGTCGCCGCCCGGCAGCGGCTGATTCGCCTGCTGGAACAGATAGGTGCCGAGGAAGTCGCCATAGAGACGGCCCAGGCTACCCAGCGGGATCATCACGTTGCCGGCGATGTCCAGGCCCGAGGTCTTCAGATAGCCGGTGTTGAGCTTGGTCGAGGTGACATAGCCGGTACCGAAGATCGAGCCGGTCACCGGATCGCGATGGAACAGCCCGCAATAATAGGGGCTGCCCGTCGAGAAGCACTGGCCGATGATCGTGTTCGTATCGATGCTGGCGATATAGTCCTTCACCTTGATGTTGAAGTAATCGACCGAGAAGGACAGGTTGCGGCCACCCTGCGGTGTCAGGATGATACCGGCGGTATAGGTATCGGCCGTTTCCGGCTTCAGGTTGCGATTGCCACCCGTTTGCCCCGTGCACTGACCGGACGGGCATTCGATGACCAGGCGGCTATTATACTGGGCGGCGGTGACGCCGGTCAGCTGACAGGCGCTGAGCGACGCGGTGGGCTTCGCACCGGCACAGGGGTCGACCGCGTTGACGTTGCCCAGCGACAGGTTGTCGAACAGTTCGCTGATATTGGGCGCTCGGATGGCGCGGTTGAAGCTGGCGCGCAGGCGGATCGGGTCGATCACCTGCCAGCTCAGCTCTCCCTTATAGGTGAAGGCGTTGTACCGCGACGAATAGCCGGTCGAACGCTGGTTGTTCTTATAGGCCGAATAGCGGAAACCGCCGTTGAGCGTCAGCGACTTGCCGATCGCGGAGTCCTGCGCGATCGGAACCTCGATCTCGCCGAAACCCTCATTGACCGCGATGATGCCGTCCGAGTCCTGCGTACCCGCCTGCTTGGCCACCTCGTCGCCGGTGAAGTACAGCGTCTCGCGACGATGCTCGCCGCCCAGCACGATGTTGACGCCGTCGCGCGCCCAGGGGCTGGTGATGCCGAACGTGCCCAGATCGCCCGAGATCGAGCCCGAGACGACGTTCAGGCCATAGCGCCCCCAGGTCGTCGTCGGCGCATAGAGATATTGCGCCTGCTGGCCGGTCAGCCCGCCCGCCTGGAAGACGTTGATCGGGGTACAGGCGGTATCGGTGCCGTTGAGCACCGACTGGCAGACCGCCCCACCCTTGCCGTCCGGCACGGCGAGCAGCGCGCGCTGCGCCTTCACGACATTGACGTCGTTCATATACTGCTCGTCATAATGCGCGACCGAGCGCAGCACGCTGACGTCATAGCTGAAGCCGTGGCCGATATCGCCGCGCACGCCGACCATCGAGCGGTAATAATGATGCTGGAGATCGTCGCGACGCGGCAGGGTGCCGCTGCCGCCGAGGCGATAGCCGACCAGCGTATTCTGCGTCGTCGCGGTGCCGGCGGCGGCGCCGCACAGCGCCTGTTGCTGGCTGGCGCTCATCAGCGGGTTGTTGCAGGTCACGGCATAGGTCTGACCGAACCAGAGCGCGGAGGGAGCGACCTGCGAGAAGCTGCGGTCGTCCATGTACATGAAGCTGCCATAGATTTCCGCCGCCTTCGAAATGTCGAGGTGGAGGAACGCACCGGCATTGTACCGCTCGCCGCTGCGCTGGATATAGTTCAGCGGCGCGTAATTATAGGTGTAGCTGTTGTCATAGGGCACCCAGGTCTTGGTGCCGTCCTTGCTGTTGGTCAGCTTCTGCCCCGCCAGCGGACCGGCGAGCGGCGTGAAGGTACCATAGGGGGTGTTGCTCGACCCGCCGCAGCTGAAGGTCGTCAGTTCGCTGTTGAGCGCGCAGGCCGACACATCGCGGGTCGACTGGAGCACCGGCTCGGTATGGCGATAGCCGCCGAAGACGGTGATGTTGAGCCGCCCGTCGAGCATCGTCTTGCCGAACGCGGCGTTGATGTCCTGCTTCGCACCGTCGAACACATGTTCGGGTGCGGTCTGATAGCCGCGCGCCGACACGATCCCGCGCAGGAACTGGTTGTCATTGGTGTGGTCGGCGATGCTGGTCTGCGCATCCAGGCGGAAGCCGTCGAGCTTGTCGCGCAGGATGAAGTTGACGACGCCCGACACCGCATCCGAACCATAGACGGCCGAGGCGCCGCCGGTAACGATATCAACCCGCTCGACTATCGCCGAGGGGATGAAGTTCAGGTCTAACGCCTGGGTCGGCAACAGGCGCTGGCCGTTGACCAGCGTCAGGACGCGGCTGGGGCCGAGATTGCGCAGGTTGATCTGCGCGGTGCCGTTCGACCCGTTCGAGACATTCTCGTTCGCGTCCGCCGTGAACTGCGGCAGGCGGTTGAGCGCGTTCTCGATATTGTTGGTGCCCTGAAGGGTCAGTTCCTGCGAGCTGACGCTGGTCAGCGGGCTGTTGCTCGTCAGGTCCGGACGCTTGATCCGCGTGCCGGTGACGACGACGTCCTCGCCCGCCGCCGCGTCATCGAGATTGCTCAACCGCGTCTGCTGCGCCGCCGCGCCGTTCGCCGTCACCAATCCGGTCGCCAGCGCAACCAAAGCGGCCGATCGCCGCCAGTTCCTGCCATATACCATGTTAGATGCCCCCTTCCGAGCAATTTTGCGTCTATTCTCCCGTTTCTGCCAACTACATTATACGATATTCAGTCAATCGAAAATTTCTTTATTTATTGGTGAATGCACGAAAAAAGCCGGACGGCGGACCGTCCGGCTTGGAAGAAACGCTGTCGGCGTTCCGGGGCGGGTCGATAGCGCAGGCCCGACCCGCCGCTTCAGGTTCTAGGGCTTGATCCCCCAGCGTGCATAGGTAGCATCGACCTGCGGATCGAGCAGCCGGGCGTCGCGCAGATCGGCAGCCGCCTCGCTCGCCTTGCCCAGCCGGGTCAGGACGACGCCGCGCATGAACAGGCTCTCCGCGCTCTCGGGACGCTGATCGAGCGCAGCGTTCAGGTCGGTCAGCGCGCGCGCCTGGTCGTTCTGGCGGAAATACACCATCGCCCGGCTGTCGAGGGCCATCGCGCTGATCTGTCCGCCCATCTCGATCGCGCGGTTGCAGTTGGCGAGCGCGGTTTCCAGCCCGAAGTTCAGCGTCCCCGCCGTCCAGCAGCGTTCGTTGAGCAGGCGGCCATTGTCGGGCTCGCGCTCCATCGCCTGGTCGATCGCGGCCAGCGCGGCGTCGCCCTTGCCCGTCGCCGCCAGCACCTCGGCCTTGGCCATCAGGACGCCGGTCAGGTTCTCGCCGCCTTCCTCGACCTGCGGCTCGATCATCGCGAGCGCGGCATCGCCCTGCCCCGCCCGCGCCATCACCAGGCCCAGACGCTGGAGATAACCGATATTGCCGGGGTCCAGATCGCGCGCCGCCTTCAGGTCGGCGATGGCCGCCGCCCGATCGCCCAGCGCCAGATGCACATTGGCGCGGTCGAAGAGATAGGGCGCGCTCGCCTGGATCGCGATCGCCTTGTTCCAGTCGGCCAGCGCCTGCTGGCGGTCGAGGATATGGCTCTGGAACTGTGCACGGGCGGCATAGCGTTCGGGATCGTCGGGCCGCTCGGCGATCAGCGCGGCATAACGCTGGAGCACCGTGTCATACAGGTGCGCGCGACGCGCCGCCTCGATCCCGCGCCACGGGCCGGGATAGCCGGGCTGGGTCCGCACCATCATCCGCTTGTTGCGCAATTCCGCCAGCCGCGTCCGCTCGGCCGGGAAGTCGGCGGGCGCGATCTCGGCGCCGCTGGTCAGGCGTTCGGTCCGCACCGTCAGCAACGGGCCCGCCAGGGTCGTGGTCGTCTTGACCCGGCCGCCGGGCAGGGCCGCGTCGAGCGTCGCGGGCCCTTCGATCTCGAAGCCCTGTCCATCGCCGGGCAGGCGGACCGAATAGGTGAGCAGCGCATGGCCGGGATTGCCCGTCGCGACGGGAACATCCTTCCACGCCTCGCGCGAGCGGTCGGGCAGGCGGAGATTGGAAAAATTCTCGGTCTGGTCGCTATAGCGGCGCTGCGCGTAATTCCAGGACGAGTTCGCGATCCCGCTCAGCGCCACCGTCGCCGTGCCCGCCGCATCGTCGAACGTGACGTTGCTGTCGGTCAGGACGATGCGGTCCTCCCCCACGCGCGGGGCGACATGGCCGAACAATTCGCGCAGCTTCTGCTTGTCGAGCCCGCTGGCCAGCGCCTTGATCTGCCCGGCGACACCGCCGCGAAAGGTCATGCGGATGTCGGCGGGGGCGGCGATGTTCAGGCCGCCGCGCTGGTCGATATTGAGCGTCGCCTCCATTTCGGGCCGGGCGGGGGCGCGACTGGGCATTTCGACCAGCTGCGCGCCCTCGGCCCGCAACGGCAGGACCCAGCGGAACGGCAGGCTGTCGCCCAGATCCTCATATTGCGTGCCCGCGCCGGTCCCGTCGAGCCACAGATTCTCGCCGCCGACCGTCGCGACGACGAAGATATGGTTGAACGCCGCGAACGACGGCAGCCGCCGCGACACCATGTCGCCCCCCTCCATATTGGCGAGCGCGGGTTCCGCCTCGATCCCCAGCTCGTGCAGCATGGCGAGCAGCAGCAGCGTCTTGGCCTTGCAGTCGCCATAGCGAAGCGACCAGGTTTCGGTCGGTTTCTGCGGGACATAATTGCCGTTGTTCATGCCGTTGAACAGATAACGGACCTTGCCCTGCACCAGCGCCAGGGCGGCGGCGACACGGTGGCGGGGGTCCTTTTCGGCGGCGGCGATCCGGGCAACCTCGGCGGCGAGCGGGCTGCCCGCCGGGATCAGTCCGTCGGTCTTGTAGAGCGTCACCGCGACCTTCGAGACGCTCGGCCAGTCGGCGAAGGTCGACGCCTCGACAAAGCCGGGCCGTGCATAACGCCCCGGCGCCTGCGGGGCGATGTCGGGCTGGCGCGGGAAAGGCTGGGCGAAGACCAGTTCATGCCAGCCATTGGCATCGCCGACCACGGGATCGGCCCCGGTCAGATAGGCGCGCCACTGGACCGCCGATTTCTGCGGCCAGAGCAGGCGCGCGCGCGAAAAGCCGATCTTGACCGGTTGCGCCAGCAGCGGCGCATTGCCCATGCTGTTGCCCATCAGGCTGGGGTCCTTGACGGTACGCGATGCGCGCACGTCGAGTATGTCGCCCTCCCGCAACCCCTCGACCGCCAGCGTCGCGGTGAGCATCCCGTCCATCGACATCCGCTCCAGCCCCTGTTCGCGGCGCAGGACGGTGAACTGCTTGCCTTTCAGCGCGTCGATCCGCTCCCCGTCGCGGATGATGTCGACGCCGTGGATGATCAGATCGCCATGCGCGGGTTGCCAGGACAGGCTGATCGTCCCCGCCTGCGACAGCGCCTGGACCGAATTGGCGCGCGTGGCCTGTTCGAAATAGGACCAGCTCATCCCGTCGCCCAGCCGCACCTGCGCGTCGGCGATCAGCGTCGCGGGACTGTTCGCCGTCAGATTCTTGGCATCGGGGGCGGGAGCCAGCTTCACCCAGTCCGGCACCGGCTGGTAAAGAGGTTTGTCGCTCGCCTGCACAACACTTGCCGACGACAACAGCATAGTCACCAGTAACGCACGTCCGAACATTATCGTCCCCACCCCAAGAAGGGGCCGAGCGTAGCGACTTTCCATGACGCCTCAATCGGCACAGGCAAATTTTTCTTGCCTGACGAAATTGTCATGCCGGTACATATTTATAAGCCGCGCCGCCTGAACCGTCCGCGCGCGCGGCCAGGGTCAGCGATAGCGCCCCATGACGACCTTCAGGACGACGGGACGGTCGACGATGTTGATGCCGTAATCGGTCTGGTCGCCGTTCCACAGCCGGTCCATGACCCATCGGCCCTCGGCGAAATGCCCCTCCTCGACCCGCAGCACCATCGCTTTGGGATCGGGGGTCGCGGGTTCGAAGCGGACGCGGACATGGTCGGCGGTCATCAGGAATTCGTCGCGCGACAGCTGGATCACCGCCAGGCCGCCGACCGGCTCCTTCCCCCAGGGGGCGGGCTCCGACTTGAGCCAGCTCCAGCTCTTCTCGCCGAACTGCCACTGGCCGAAGCTGCCCTGGATCGACCAGTCGCCCATCACCGTCTTCACGTCGGCGCCGTCGTCGGGCTTGGACGCCCCCCAGGTCGGATGCTCGAACGCCAGCCGCGCCCAGTCGCGCATCACCCCCGCCACCGCGCCATAAGGCCCGGCAAAGGCATCGAGCGTCGCCGCGTCGAGCTTCGTCGCGCCCAGCGGATAGTTGAAGAAGCCGGTGTCATCCATGCCGAACGGCGCAAAGCCGATCGCCCCGCGCCCCAGCGCATCGTAGAAATAGCGGCCGAACTCGCGCGCATTGCCGATCTCGGGCACCAGCAGCGGATTGTCGGGCCGGGCAAAGGCCTTGAGATACAGCGCGACATTGCCGCTGGCGCGGTCATAGATATCGGGGGCCTCGGCATCGATGGCGGGGGCCGCGACCTTCCAGATGTCGAGCACGTCCTGCTGCGGCCCGCCACTCGCCACCCCGTCGGGGTCGGGCACGTTGGAGGGGCCCGCCAACGCGGCGTTGACGTACATGGGCAGCGGCTTCACCGCCTTGCCCGCCGCCGCGATCTCATCGATGAAACGCGCGGTGTACCAGGTATTGAAGGCGCGGTCGGCCTGCGTCCCGAACACGGCGCTCCACGTCCCCGGCCGCTTGCGCAACTGGCGGACCAGCATGGCGGGGACCGGCCCAGCGAACAGACGCTGCGCCTCCGGTCCATAGTCGCGTGGATTGCGATAGCTGCCGACCTCGTTTTCCGGCTGGACCATGATGACCGTGTTCTGCGGATCATGATCCTTCAGATAGGTCATCAGCCGGACGAAGGCGCGCTTGTCCGCCTCCAGCGTCGAACGGAACATCGGCGACAGGACGTAATGATCCTTGCCGTCGCGCATCTTCATCCGGGGAAAGCGGCGATTGTCCAGCTTCACCCAGTCGGGGGTATAGCCGGGCGAGGTGTTCTTCCACGTCCCGAACCACAGCAGCACGACGCGCTTGCCATGCGCGCGCGCCTGGTCGAGCAGGGTCTGGACGAAGGAGAAGTCGAAACGCCCCTCCTCCGGCTCGACCTGTTGCCAGGCCACGGGGATCTCGACGGTATTGGCATGGATGCGGTCGAGCACCGGCCAGACCTGCGGCAGGGCGGCGGCATAGTTGCTCGAATTGTTGACCTGCCCGCCCAGCATCAGGAACGGCCGTCCATCGACGATCAGCGCGTGGCGGCCGTCGCGGGTCGCGATGCGGGGAATTTCGGTCGACTGGGCACCCGCCGGAGCCGCCGCCGCCAGCGCCAACAGAGCTGTAACCAGTTCACGGCGCATGACTTTTCCCTTCCCATCATCCGCGATCGATCGCGTTTGCGCGCTTGTGCACGGCTTGATGGTGGGGATCAACCAGCGGACGCACCCGTTACGGGCAGATGGCGGTCACCGTCTGGACCCGCGCGTCGCGCGCGGCCTCGGTGCGGAGCGAGCGTTGCGCCATCGCGGACCAGGCCGCCTCCGCGCGCAGACAGCGTTCGCGCACATTGGCCAGGTCGGAGGCCGCCGCCTGGTCGCGGCAATCGGCCGCACGCTGCTGATAGAGTTCGGAATCACGCATGGCAGGATCCTTTCCGACACCAACATCAGGAACAGGCGGGACCGGACTATCGGGCCCCGCCATCGATACGCGTCAGTCGACCGGTTGCAGGTTGACCGCCGCCATCTTGCCGCGACGATCCTGCTCCAGTTCGTAACCGACACGCTGGTTCTGCTGGAGCGTGATCATCCCCGCACGCTCGACCGCCGAGATATGGACAAAGGCATCGGTGCCGCCATTATCGGGCGCGATGAAACCATAGCCCTTGTCCATGTTGAAGAATTTGACGGTGCCGTTCTGGCTCATGATATTTCCTTCGGATCACGGTCTGCCGAGGATCGGCGGACCCGGATGCCCGGGCAGCAGGGAAAGAAGGAAAAGGGGGCCGCAAAGCGCCGAGAACCGTCGATATGCGACTAAAGCCCCGACGATATGGGGATCAGGCCGCCATTCCGCAACCATGCGCCATCCGCGGCGGCGGCGCGGCGAGCCGATAGTCCCCCGCGATCCGCAGGATTTCGGCGGGCGTATAGGCCATCTCCGTGGCGCCCCGCGCGTCCTGCGGGGCTTCGCGCCAGCCGTCGATCTCGGTCATGCGAACCGGCCGGCGGGCGACCAGCCCGATCCAGTGCGCCAGCAACACGTCGAGTTCGCGAAAGCCGTTGGCGGTGACGCGGTGGCGGACGATATAGTGGCGATCCGACAGCCCCCGGCGGTCGGCGCTCCATAGCGGCGCGATCCGTTCCTCCACCACGCGGATGCCGTCCATCAGCGCGCGATAGGCGCGGTCATGGTCTTCGATGCTTGAAGGGCGCC
Source organism: Sphingomonas sp. 1185 (assembly GCF_040544655.1). Taxonomy (NCBI): domain Bacteria; kingdom Pseudomonadati; phylum Pseudomonadota; class Alphaproteobacteria; order Sphingomonadales; family Sphingomonadaceae; genus Sphingomonas; species Sphingomonas sp. 1185. Next base: position 80,127 of record NZ_JBEPKL010000002.1, on the reverse strand, counting down.
GGCTCATCGGCAACCCATCCGCCGCCAATAGCGCCGCCGAAGCCAGCGGGTCACGAAGCGCGCGATCATGCGCCGCCCGGTCCGTCGAGGAATAGGATCACCAGGTTGCTCCGACGCGACAAGCGGGAGCACAAGGTCTCTCAGCCGCCAGCGCTTGCGGTCGTCAAACCGGCGATGCCACCGACTAGCATGTCCGCCCCCACCCGTCGCGCTGTTTCTGCCGTCACACCGGCGTCCATGCGCCGGTCGCCACCACCGGCCCGGTGGGCAGCGGCCCCGGCGCGCCGCCAACGGGCTCGATCGAGATGGCGATGGTCGCCCCGACCCGCATCCGGTCGCGAAGCGCGGGCGACAGGGCCAGCCGGGTCGCCCCCCGATCTGCCATCAGGCCCAGCGAATGCGGCACGCCGTCCGCCCCGATGATCCAGAGCTGCGCGCTCCGCCCCGCCCGGTGCTGGTTGGCGGCGTCCAGCGACAGGCGGCCGGTCGCGGGGTCATAGAGCGCGGCAATCGGCCCGGCCCCGTTGTTCGCGACGATCGTCGTCAACAGCGGGGACGGCGAAGCCATCTCGGGCCCGCGCATGGCGACGAACAGCAACAGACAGGCCGCGACCAGCCCCGACAGCGCCGCCAGCCCCTGCCACAGCCGGACCGACGACCGCTGCTGCTGCGGCGGCGCGCCGAAGATCGTAGCCTCCAGTCGGGCGAGCCCGTCCGCCGGAGCGGCGACTTCGGGCCAGTCCTCGAACCAGAGCGCGAAACGATCGCGCCACCACGCCGCCTCTGCCGCGAAACCGGGATCGGCCAGCATCCGGCGAAGCGCCGTCGCCCGCTCCTCCCCCTCCAGCAGCCCCAGCGCCAGTTCGGCCGCCATCGCGTCGGGTTCGTCGCCCGTCATGGTCGGTGGCGGTGTCATCGCTCCATGCAGTCCTTCAGGCGGATCAGGCCGCGGCGGATCCACGTCTTCATGGTGCTGAGCGGCACGGCCGACCGATCGGCCAGTTCGGCATAGGTGCAGCCGTCGAAAAAGGCGGTGCGGATCGCGTCCCGCGACCGCCCTTCCAGTTCGTCGAGGCAGCGGCCCAGGCGATGCGATTCCTGCGCATCCTCGACGACCGTGCTGGCGATGGGGGCGTCGTCGACCAGCACCGGCTGTTCCTCGATCGGCGAGGCCCGGTGCCGCCCATGCGCCCGCCGCCAGTCGATCGCCCGGTTGCGCGCGATCGTCGCCAGCCAGGCCAACGGGCTGGCGGGTCCGGGCTCATAGCCGCCCGCGCGTTTCCAGACGGTCAGATAGACGTCCTGCAACACATCCTCGGCCGCCTGGCGCTCGCCGCAAATGCGCAGACAGATGCCGAACAGCCGCGCCGACGACAGGCGATACACCTCCCGAAAGGCCGCGCGATCCTCCTGCGCGGTGCGGAGCAGCGCCTCGGCGAGACGCGAGCGGCTATCGTCTTCGATCACCATGATGCTGGTCCTTTGGCGGCAAACTATCCTATGATATTTTTGGATGCCACCAAAATGGCTTAGGCGCGTTGTGTGACATAATGACCGCCAGCCGCGCTGGCCTGTCGACCGGGCCGGTTGCGTCCTGAGACCTTTTCGCGCGGATGACGGATGACCGGAATCCAAGGAGCAGGACGGTGGCGGACAAAAGCGAATTTTCCGTGTCGCGACGCGGCGTCATGATCGGCGGCGCGGCAACCGCGATGGCAGCGCACAGCCCGGCCGAGGCGCAACCCCGAAAGGCGACCATGCCCCCAGAGCCCGCCACCATGCCCGTTACCCTGAAGGTCAACGGCAAGGACCGCGCGCTGTCGCTCGATCCGCGCACCACGCTGCTCGACACGCTTCGCGAACACCTCCACCTGACCGGCACCAAGAAAGGGTGCGACCATGGCCAGTGCGGGGCCTGTACGGTGATCGTCAACGGCCAGCGGATCAACAGCTGCCTCTCGCTCGCGCTCCAGCATGACGGCGACGAGATCACCACCATCGAGGGGCTGGGCACGCCCGATCGGCTGCACCCGATGCAGGCGGCCTTCGTCAAGCATGACGGCTATCAATGCGGCTATTGCACGCCCGGCCAGATCTGCTCGGCGGTCGGGGTGCTCGACGAGATCAAGCGCGGCGTGCCCAGCCATGTGCAGGCCGACATCACCGCGCGTCCGCAGGCGACCGGCGCCGAGATGCGCGAGCGGATGAGCGGCAATATCTGCCGCTGCGGAGCCTATTCCAACATCGCCGAGGCGATGACCGAGGTTGCGGGAGCCAGGGCATGAAGGCCTTTACCTATGAGCGCGCGAAGGACGCGGTCGCGGCGGCGCGTGCGGCGGCACGGCCGGGCGCCAAGTTCCTGGCGGGCGGCACCAATCTGCTCGACCTGATGAAGATCGAGGTGGAGACGCCGACCCATTTGATCGACGTCCAGGATCTGGGGCTCGACCGGATCGAGAAGACGAAGGAAGGCGGACTGCGCATCGGCGCCTTCGCGACCAACACCGCGCTCGCCGCCGACGATCGGGTGCGGCGCGACTATGGCGTCCTGTCGCGCGCGATCGTCGCGGGGGCCAGCGGCCAGCTGCGCAACAAGGCGACGACCGCGGGCAATCTGCTCCAGCGGACCCGCTGCCCCTATTTCTACGATACCAACATGGCCTGCAACAAGCGCAAGCCCGGTACCGGGTGCAGTGCGATCGGCGGCTATTCGCGCCAGCTGGCGGTGGTCGGCGCGAGCAGCGACTGTATCGCCACCAACCCCAGCGACATGAACGTCGCGATGCGGGTGCTCGACGCCACGGTCGAGACGGTGAATGCGGACGGCCGCACCCGCGCCATCCCCATCGCCGATTTCCACCGCCTGCCTGGCAACACCCCGCATATCGAGACGGCGCTGCAACCGGGCGAGCTGATCACCGCGGTCGCCCTGCCCCGCCCGGTCGGCGGCATGCATATCTATGAGAAGGTGCGCGACCGCGCCTCCTATGCCTTCGCGCTCGTCTCGGTCGCGGCCGTCGTCCAGAAGGATGGCACCGGCCGGGTCGCGGTGGGCGGCGTCGCGCACAAGCCCTGGCGGGTCGAGGCGGCGGAGGCCGCCCTGCCGCAAGGGGCCAAAGTGGTGACGGCGACCCTGCTCGCCGACGCCCGTCCCACTCAGGACAATGCCTATAAGGTGCCGCTCGTCGAACGGACGCTGGCGGCCGTCATCAGCCAGGCGAGGACCGCATGAAATTCACCGAGCCTGCGGGCGCCAACCCCATCGACCGCATGGCCGTGGTCGGCCGGGCGCATGACCGGATCGACGGCCCGAAAAAGGTCTCCGGGACCGCCCCTTACGCCTATGAGCATCATGCCGAGGCGCCGAATGCCGCCTATGGCTGGATCATCGGTTCGGCCATCGCCAAGGGCCGCATCCGGTCGATGAACCTGGACGATGCACGCGCCGCGCCGGGCGTGCTGGGCATCGCCACCGCCGCCGATGCGGGCAAGCTGAACAAGGGCAATTTCAACACCGTCAAGCTGCTCGGCGGGCCCGAGATCGACCATTATCACCAGGCGATCGCCATCGTCGTCGCCGAGACCTTCGAACAGGCGCGCGCCGCCGCCGGCCTCGTCCGCATCGATTACGAACGCGCCAAGGGCCAATATGACCTGGACGATGCGCTGAAGACCGCGCCGCTGGCTGGCGGCGAAGAGGGCAAGCCCGGCAAGGCCGACCGGACCGGCAGTTTCGAGAGCGCCTTCGCCGCTGCGCCGGTCCAGCTCGACGCGACCTATACGACGCCCGATCACAGCCATGCGATGATGGAGCCGTTCGCGTCGATCGCATCCTGGGACGGCGACCAGCTGACCGTCTGGACCTCCAACCAGATGATCGCCTGGGGGCACGGCGACCTTGCCAAGACGCTGGGTCTGCCCAAGGAGAAGGTGCGGCTGATCTCTCCCTATGTCGGCGGCGGGTTTGGCGGGAAGCTGTTCCTGCGCGCCGATGCGGTGATGGCGGCGCTGGGCGCCAGGGCGGTCGGGCGGCCGGTCAAGGTCGCGATGCAGCGGCCGCTGATGGCCAACAACGCCACCCACCGCCCCGCGACCACGCAGCGCATCCGGATCGGCGCGAGCAAGGACGGCAGCATCCAGGCGATCGCGCATGAAAGCGGATCGGGGGACCAGCCCGGCGGCGGCCCCGAAACGGCGGTCAACCAGACCAAGCTGCTCTATGCCGGTCCCAACCGCCTGACCTCGATGCGGCTTGCGGTGCTCAACCTGCCGGAAGGCAATGCGATGCGCGCGCCCGGCGAGGCGCCCGGCATGATGGCGCTGGAAATCGCCATGGACGAAATGGCCGAGAAGCTGGGGCTGGACCCGGTCGCCTTCCGCGTGAAGAACGACACCCAGGTCGATCCCGAAAAGCCCGAGCGCCGCTTTTCGCAGCGCCAGCTGGTGCGCTGCCTGGAGGAAGGGGCGCAGCGTTTCGGCTGGTCGCGGCGCAGCGCCAAGCCCGCCCAGGTCCGCGACGGGCGCTGGCTGGTCGGCATGGGCGTCGCCTCCGCCTTCCGCAATCACATGAACATGAAGTCGGCGGCGCGGGTCACGCTGGGCAAGGACGGCCGCCTCGTCGTCGAAACCGACATGACCGATATCGGCACTGGCAGCTATACGATCATCGCCCAGACCGCCGCCGAGATGATGGGCGTGCCGATGGACAGGGTCGATGTCCGGCTGGGCGATTCCGCCTATCCCGTGTCGGCCGGCTCGGGCGGGCAGTTCGGCGCGGCCAATGCGACGGCCGGGGTCTATGCCGCGTGCGTGAAGCTGCGCGAGGCGATCGCGCAGCGGCTGGGCTTCAACTCGGCCGACCTCAGCTTTGCAGGGGGCAAGGTCACGGGCGGCAACCGATCGGTCGCGCTGCGCGACGCCGTCGCCGCCGGTCCGCTGTCCGCCGAGGACCGGATCGAGTTCGGCGACCTCGACAAGACATATCAGCTGTCGACCTTCGGCGCGCATTTCGTCGAGGTCGGGGTGGACGCCTATACCGGCGTCACCCGCCTGCGCCGGATGCTGGCGGTCTGCGCGGCGGGCCGCATCCTCAATCCCAAATCGGCACGCAGCCAGGTGATCGGCGCGATGACCATGGGTGTCGGCTCGGCGCTGATGGAGGAACTGGCGGTGGACAAGCGTTTCGGCTTCTTCGTCAACCACGACCTGGCCGGCTATGAAGTGCCGGTCCATGCCGACATCCCGCATCAGGAGGTCGTCTTCCTGGAGGAAGCCGATGACAAGGCCAATCCGATGAAGGCCAAGGGCGTGGGCGAGCTGGGCCTGTGCGGGGTCGGCGCGGCGGTGGCGAATGCGGTCTATAACGCGACCGGCGTGCGCATTCGCGACTATCCGCTGACGCTGGAAAAGCATCTCGACCGGCTGCCCGCCATGGCGTGATCGACCGTCGGCTTTCCCCTTCGCCTGATATCGTCAGGACCTATGCAGAGCATGGTCTGCCCCGCTAAGGTCATGATGATACCGCTCCCCAAAGGGGATCGGATGGCAGGAGGGGGCTCGGCAAGGCGATATGAACGACGCGATCGACAGTTTCTGGCAGGCGGCGGAGGGCATATTGTCGCCGCATGGCCCGGCCACCGCAGCGGCGGCGGCCAGCTATGCCCCCGGCGACTTCAGCATCCATTTCTTCCTGCAACTCGCCGTCATCCTGTTCGCCTGCCGCATCGTCGGATGGCTGGGGCAGCGCTTCCTGGCGCAACCGCCGGTCGTGGGGGAAATGATCGCGGGCGTGGTGCTGGGCCCCTCGCTGCTGGGACTGGCCTTTCCCGAGCTTCAGGGCGCGATCTTCCCCAAGGAGACGCGCAACATCCTCTATGCCGGGGCGCAGCTCGGGGTGGCGCTCTACATGTTCCTGGTCGGCCTGACGCTGCGGCTCGACCATTTCCAGTCCAAGGCGCGCAGCGCGTTGGCGGTGTCGGCCTCGGGCGTCATCGCGCCGTTCCTGATCGCGGCGGTCATCACGCCTGCGCTGCTGACCGTACCGGGGCTGTTCGCGCCGGGTATCAGCCAGGCCAATGCCACGCTGTTCATGGGCGCCTGCATCGCACTGACCGCCTTTCCGATGCTGGCCCGGATCATCAACGAACGCGGGCTGGCGGACAGTCCGCTGGGCACCTTGTCGCTGGCGGCGGGAGCGTTCGATGACGCGACGTCCTGGTGCGTGCTGGCCGTGGTGCTGGCGACGTTCGGCGGGGGCAGCGGGGTCGCGATCCTGGCGATCGGCGGCGCGATCCTCTATGTCGGTTTCCTGATCCTGTTCGGCCGCCGCATCCTCGCCCCGCTCGGCCGCGCGGTCGAGGCGCGGGGCGAGATGAGCATGAACGTGCTGGCGATCACGCTGATGGCCTTCTGCATCTCGGCCTTCATCATGGATGCGATCGGGGTCCACGGCATATTCGGCGGCTTCATCCTGGGCGTCTTCATGCCGCGCGGACTGTTCGTCGCCGAGCTGAAGAAGAAGGTCGAGCCGCTCGCCGTCGTCCTGCTGCTGCCGATGTTCTTCACCTATTCGGGGCTCAATACCCGGATGGACATGGTCAATTCCATCCCGCTGCTGCTGATCGCGCTGGGCATCCTGGCCGCATCGATCGCGGCGAAGTTCGGCGCCTGCTATCTCGCGGCGCGGGTGTGCGGCGAGGACAACCGGACCGCGATGGGCATCGGCGCGCTCATGAACTCGCGCGGGCTGATGGAGCTGATCATCATCAATATCGGGTTGCAGAAGGGCATTATCGGCCCCGCGCTGTTCTCTATGCTGGTGCTGATGGCGATCGTCACGACGATGATGGCCAGCCCGCTGTTCGAGCTGGTCTATGGCCGCCGGGCGCGGGTGATGGGCGAGATGGAGACGTTGAAAAGCGCCCGCGTCTGACGGCGAAGGCTGTCACCACATCGCCACGCCCCGTTTCGTTTACAGTCTGTCAACGGGATTGACCCAGAAGGGCGCGGCCGACCCATTCCAACAGGATCCATCAGATGAAACGGGGCAAATTCTTCGTCATTGCGGGCATCGTGCTCGTGCTGGCCCTTCTGGCGTTCATCGCCATGGCGCTGCTGCGCCGCCCGGTCGACAAGGCCGAGCCCGCCCCCGTCTTCGTCGACCGCCCGGCCCCCGCCATAGCCCCCGCTGCCGCACAGGCCGCCGCGACCAAGGCGCCCGGCGATGCCGCCGCCCAGAAGCGCCTGGGCGATGCGATGCTCGCCGCCCGCCGCTTCGACGAGGCCGCCGCCGCCTATCGCGCCTCGCTGGCGATCGATCCCAACCAGTCGACCGCTTGGTCGGCGCTCGGCGAAGCGGTGATGCAGACGACCAAGTCCAACTCCGCCGACCTCCCCGCCCCCGCCGCCGAAGCCTTTCGCAAGGCGCTGGCGCTCGATCCCCGCGACGCGCGCGCCCGTTTCTATTTCGCGATGGAAAAGGACCTGAAGGGCCAGCATGACGAAGCGGTGGGCGACTGGCTGGCCCTGTTGCGCGACGTGCCCGCCGGTTCGGATGCCGACGAAGCCGTGCGCGCGGCGCTGGCCGCCTCGATCAAGCGCAACATCGCGCTGATCCGCCAGGCCGCCGACGAGGCCGGACGCGCCCAGCCGCGCTACAAGTCGCAACCCTGATCCTCTCCCGCACGCCGCATCGCGGCGTCCGGCCCCCCTCCTCGATACACAAGGGCATGAGCGGCGATCCGTTCATGCCCTTTTTTCGTGGCTGTGGGTCGTCCCATGCCCGATTATGTGAGCGTTATATTCGCTTCCCCTCCGGCCGCTTGCGTCGGCTGGGCATAGCCCGTGCCGCCCCTTTGGCTGATGCAGGATAACCCTCCACTTTTCCGTTGTTTAATCCGGCATTCTGCCACAGATTGCCCGCGCCGCGAGGTCATAAAGGCCCCGGCATGCGGGACGCGGAACGCGGGACGGGCTCTCCGTCCGGGCGCCGCTTCCGCATTCAGAAATGATAGCGCTACTAGGAGGGGATATGCTGAAACGGATGGGGATCGCCTTGTTGGCCTCGGCCAGCGTGATCGCGGGGGCCCAGGCGGTCCGGGCACAGTCGCTGGCCGTCACCCCGGCGGAGACGCTCGAGCGTCAGGGGCTGACCGTCATGGTCGACCAGAACCAGTTCAGCCCGATCTTCTTCGACGAGAAGAATGCCGGGCTCCAGATCGTCCTGCATGGCGAGCGGATCGCGACCGATGGCGCGGTGCGGCTGAACCGCACGCCCGAACAATGGGACCCGGTCCCCGCCTTCATCAGCCGGACGCGCGGGACCGAGCCCAATCAGGTGGTGGTCCGATCCACCTATAAGGACGTCGACCTGGGCTATCGGGTGAAGGTGACGGCGGAGGGCGACGGGTTTCGCATCGCGGTCGACCTCGACAAGCCCCTGCCCGCGGCACTGGCGGGCAAGGCGGGGTTCAACCTCGATTTCCTGCCGACCAGCTATTTCGGCAAGACCTATCTGATGGACAGCGCGCCGGGCCTGTTCCCGCGTCACGCCACGGGGCCGATGCGCAAGGACGGGTCGGGCGATCCGATGCCGCTGGCCGCCGGGGGCAAGTCGATCACCCTGTCGCCCGAAGATCCGCTGACCCGCGTCACCATCACCTCGGACGCCGGGGCGCTGGAACTCTATGACGCGCGCAACCGGGCGCAGAATGGCTGGTTCGTCGTCCGCTCGCTGATCGCGGCCGGGGCCAAGGAGAATGCCGTCGTCTGGCATGTCCGCCCCAATGTCGTGAAGGACTGGGTCCGCGCGCCGGTCGTCTCGTTCAACCAGGCGGGCTATACGCCGGGCCGATCCAAGGTCGCGCTGATCGAGACCGATCCGCACGGTTCCGCCCCCGCCGAGGCCGAACTCGTCCGCCTGGCCGCCGACGGAACCCGGCAATCGGTGCTGCGCAGCCGCGTCACCCCGCGCGGGCGCTGGATGCGCTATAATTACGCCGCCTTCGACTTCTCGCAGGTTCGCGAACCGGGCGTCTATGCCATTTCCTATGGCGGCCAGGTCACCAACCCCTTCCGCATCGCGCCCGACGCCTATGACCGCATCTGGCAGACCTCGCTCGACACCTTCATCGCCGAGCAGATGGACCATGTCGGCATTCGCGAACAATATCGCGTCTGGTCCGCCCCCTCGCATCTGGACGATGCGCGCCAGGCGCCGCCCAATCACGTCCATTTCGACGGCTATAAAATGGGTCCGACCCTCGATTCGCCGTTCAAGCCGGGCGAGCATATTCCGGGGCTGGACGTCGGCGGCTTCCAGGATGCGGGCGATTACGACATCCAGACGCCGCAAAACGCCGCCGTGGTCCGCGATCTGGCCTGGGGGCGTGAGCTTTACGGGCTGGACTGGGACGAGACGAGTGTGGACGAGGCCGCTCGCGCGGTCGAGATCCGCAAGCCCGACGGCCAGCAGGACGCGCTCCAGCAGATCCGCCACGGCGCGCTGCAACTGCTCGCCCAGTACAAGGTGTTCGGCCATGCGATCGTCGGCATCATCGATCCCGTCCAGCGGCAATATGCCCATCTGGGCGATGCGGGGTCCCAGACCGACAATCTGACCTATGACGCCTCGCTGGGCGTAACCGAGCGGCGCGGCGGGTCGTCGGGCGCGCAGGACGATCGCTGGGCCTTCACCACCGATCTGCCCGCCAACAATCTGGCGGTGGCGGGCGCGCTGGCCGCCGCCTCGCGCGCGTTGGCCGACAGCGACCCGACCATGGCGGCCGAGGCGTGGGATGCCGCCAAGACGCTGTGGTCCCGCCAGCAAAAGGGCCCGGTCAAGGCGGGCGACGGACGCGACGATTCGGGGTCGCCCTGGTCGGCGGACGGCGCCAATGTCGGCGCGACGGTGGAAATGCTGATCACCAGCAAGGGCGACCGCGTCTATGCCGATCGCCTCCGCGCGCTGATGCCGGTAGTGGCCAAGAGCTTCGAATGGGTCGGGGCCTCGGCGATCCGCGCCCTGCCCTTCATGGACGCCAAGTACCGGGCTGCCCTAGTGCCGCTGGTCCGGCAGGCCAAGGCGAAGCTCGACGCCGATCTGGCCAAAAACCCCTTCGGCGTGCCGATCAGCGAGGCCAATTGGGCCGGATCGCATCAGGTCGTCGCGTTCGGATCGAACATGTACCTGATGCACAAGGCCTTTCCGGAGATCGTCGGGACCGAATACACGCTGAACGCGATCGACTATGTGCTGGGACGGCACCCGGCGAACAACCTGTCGCTCGTCTCGACGGTGGGCACCGCGTCCAAGCTGATCGGCTATGGCCACAACCGCGCCGATTACGGCTTTATCCCCGGCGGGCTGGTGCCCGGCGTGCTGATCGTGAAGCCGGACTTCCCCGAGCTGAAGACCGACTGGCCATTCCTGTGGTTCGAGAACGAATATACGGTCGCGACCACCTCGGCCTATATCCTCGCCGCCAATGCCGCGATCGCGGCGACCCGCGAAAACCGCTGACCCGAACGGGGCGAGACACGATCGTCTCGCCCCACCGCACCCGCTCCGCCATGACAAATACGTCATGATGGCATCCATCAATTGACTGCCGTGGCAGCTATTGCCATGGCAGTCATATGGCTCACCAAGATACTGCCCATTTCGATCCCGAACGCTCGGTCGGTTATCTGACCAAGCGCGTGTTCCAGCTCGCCCGGATCGGGATGGAGCCGATCTTTCAGGATGAGGAAGTCACGCATGTCCAGTGGAGCGCGCTGATGACGCTGCTCTGCGGTTTCGGGGAGACGGCGGCGGAAATGTCGCGCCACCTGTGCCACGATACCGGCGCGACGACGCGGATCATCGACACGCTGGAGGAGCGCGGGCTGATGGCGCGCCGCCGCTGCACATCCGATCGGCGGGTCGTCCGCCTCGCGCTGACCGAGGCCGGGCGCATCGTCGCGGAACGCTGCAAGGTGAAGGTCGTCACCCTGTGGAACGACTGGATGGCCGACTGGTCGCAGGAGGATGCCGACCAGCTCGTCGCGCTTCTCCTCCGGCTCCGCGACCGTCTGGAGACACAGGCATGAAGCGGTCGGCATTCCTCACCGCCCTTCTGCTGGCGGGCTGTTCGGTGCCGCAGGCGCATCCCGCCATTGCCCCGGTCGCGACCGACACGCTGGGTCTGGGCACCGCGCAGGCGCCGCTGGTGGCGACCGAGTGGTGGCATGGGCTGGGCGATCCGCAGCTCGACCGGATCGTCGGCGATGCGCTGTCCGGCAATCCGTCGCTGGAGATCGCGATGGCGCGGCTGCGTCAGGCCGAGTCGGTGCTGGCCAGCCGCCGGGCGGAGGACGGCCCCGCCGTGTCGCTCGACGCGCAGGAGCAATATAGCCGCATCTCGGGCCGCTATACCATCCCGCCACCCTATGCGGGCACGACCCAGTGGCTGGGGCAGGCACAGGCCAGTCTCAACTGGACGATCGACCTGTTCGGGCGACAGGCCGCCGCGATCCAGGCGGCGCGCGCCTCCACCCGCGCGGCGATGCTCGACGTGACGGCGGCGCGGCTCGCGCTCGCGGGATCGGTCGCGCAGACCTATGTCGAACTCGCCCGTGCCGAGCGTCAGGCGGCGATCGCGCGCCGGACCATCGATACGCGCACCCGCTCGCTGGGGCTGGTGCAGGCGCGCATCCGCAACCACCTCGCCAGCCAGCTCGACGCCAGCAGCGCGCAGACTTTGCTCGCCCAGGCGCGGGTCGCCCTGGCAAGGGCCGAGGCGCAGGCGGCGCTGGCACGCAACGCGCTGGCGGCGCTGGCCGGGCGCGGGCTGGACTATCCCGCGACGATCGCGCCGACGCGGATCGCGCTCGACACCGCGCTCCCCATGCCGGGCATCGTGCCCGCCGACCTGCTGTCCCGTCGTCCCGACATCGCCGCCGCGCTCGCCCGGATCGAGGCGGCGAAGGGCGGGCAGGAGGTCGCGCGCAAGGCGTTCCTGCCCAATGTCAATCTGATGGCGCTGGCGGGGTTCCAGGCGGTGGGGCTGGGCAATCTGTTCACCGCCGATGCCGGAACCGTCGGCGCCGGGCCCGCCATCCACCTGCCGATCTTCGACAGCGGACGGCTTCGCGCGGGCCTGGCCGGCGCGACCGCCGCGCTCGACCTGGCGACCGCCGATTATAACGACCGGGTCGTCGGCGCGGTGCGCGAGGCCGCCGATGCGGTGACGCGCAGCCAGACCCTCGCCACCGAGCGCGCCCGCCAGAGCGAGGTCACGCGCGGACTGGCCGAGACGCGCCGCCTGAACGCCATTCGCGTATCGAGCGGGCTGCAATCGCAACTGGGGTTGATCGACCCCGATATCCGCCAGCTGGAGGCCGATCAGGCCGACGCCAATCTCGCCGCCGACGCGGTCCAGGCGCGGATCGCGCTGGCCGTCGCCCTGGGCGGCGGTTTCTCCCCTTCCACCGAAAGCACGCCCCGATGAGCGACACCGCCACCGCCGCCCCCTCCCCCGCGCCCGCCGGCAAGCCCAGGGCGCGCAAGACCGGCCTGACCATCCTGGCGGTCGTCGTGGTGATCGCCGCGATCGTCTGGGCCGTGTTCCACTTCCTGCTCGCCAAGCCCGAGGAAGAGACCGACGACGCCTATGTCGCGGGCGATGTGGTGGCGATCACCGCGCGCGATCCGGGCACGGTGCTGGCCATCCATGCCGACAACACCCAGACGGTGAAGCAGGGCGCGCCACTGATCGACCTGGACCCCGCCACCGCCGATGTCGGCGTGGCCTCGGCCGCCGCCGAGCTGGCGCGTGCGGTCCGCGCGACGCGGGCGGACTTCACCAAGGTCAACCAGAGCGGCGCGGCCATCGTCCAGGCGCAGGCCGAGCTGACCCAGGCGCAAGCCGATTATGCCCGCCGCCGGGGCGCCGCCGCCGAGGGGGCCGTGTCGGGCGAGGAGCTGTCGCACGCCGCCGACGCGGTGAAGGTCGCGACCGCCAACCTGAACCTGGCCCGCGCCCAGGCAGCGCAGGCGCGCACCGCCGTGCAGGGGACCGAGGTATCGACCAACCCGTCGGTCCTCGCCGCGATCGCCGCCTATCGCCGCGCCGCCATCGCGCGCAGCCATATGCACGTCGTCGCCCCGATCACCGGCGTCGTCGCGCAGCGCACCGTGCAGGTCGGCCAGCAGGTCGCCGCCGGAACCCCGCTGATGGCGGTGGTGCCGCTCGACCGGCTATGGGTCGACGCCAATTTCCGCGAGACCCAGTTGAAGGACCTGCGGATCGGCCAGCCCGCGACGATCGTCGCCGACATCTATGGCGGCAAGATCGTCTATCACGGCAAGGTTATCGGCCTGGGTGCGGGCAGCGGCAATGCCTTCGCTCTGCTGCCGCCGCAAAATGCCAGCGGCAACTGGATCAAGATCGTCCAGCGCGTGCCGGTGCGGATCGGGCTGGACGCCAATGAGCTTCGCCAGAACCCGCTGCGCGTCGGCCTGTCGGCGACGGTCACGGTCGATACCGCCGACCAGCGCGGTCCGCGCATCGGTGCCCCTGCAAGCCAGACCTATCGCACCCCCGCGACCGACGGCAACGATCCCGCGATCGAGGCGCGGATCGCGCAGATCATCGCGGCCAATCGCTGATGGCGGGCGGCCCTCCCCAGGCGGGCGCGGGGGATGGCCCCGCCCCGCTGAAAGGCGCCTCGCTGGCGCTGATCGCCTTCGCGCTGGCGCTGGGCACCTTCATGCAGGTGCTCGATTCGACCATCGCCAACGTCTCGCTGCCCACCATCGCGGGCAATCTGGGCGTCAGTTCGGACAACTCGACCTGGGTCGTCACCGCCTTCGCCGTCGCCAACGGCGTGGCGGTGCCGCTGACCGGCTGGCTGATGGGCAAGTTCGGGGTGGTGCGGACCTTCTGCGTCTCGGTCTTCCTGTTCACCATCGCCTCGTTCCTGTGCGGCATCGCATGGGACCTGTCCTCGCTGATCGGTTTCCGCGTGCTTCAGGGCGCGGTGTCGGGCCCGATGATCCCGGGCAGCCAAGCGCTGCTAATCTCGATCTTCCCGCCGCAGAAACGTTCGACCGCGCTCGGCATCTGGTCGATGACGACGCTGGTCGCGCCGATCATGGGGCCGATCCTGGGCGGCTACATCTCCGACAATTATCACTGGAGCTGGATCTTCCTGATCAACGTGCCGGTCGGCCTGTTCTGCGCCGGTGTCTGCTGGCGCGGCCTGTCGAGCCGGGAAACGCCGACCCGCAACCTGCCGATCGACAAGGTCGGGCTCATCATGCTGGTCGTCTGGGTCGGGGCGCTCCAGATGATGCTCGACCTGGGCAAGAATGACGACTGGTTCCATTCGACCCGGATCGTGGTGATGACAGTGATCGCGATCGTCGGCTTCGTCGCCTGGCTGATCTGGGAGATGACCGACGCCAATCCGGCGGTCGACCTGTCGCTGTTCAAGGGGCGCAATTTCAGCATCGGGACGCTGGCCTTCTGCCTGGGCTATGCGGTGTTCTTCGCCAACACGCTGCTGCTGCCGCTCTGGCTCCAGACGCAGCTCGGCTATACCGCGACCTGGGCGGGGCTGGTCGCCGCGCCCAGCGGGGCGGTGGCGGTGGTCCTCACCCCCATCGTCGCGCGACTGTCCGGCAAGGTCGATGCGCGGATCATGGCGACCATCGCCTTTGCCGCCTTCGGCCTGTCCTACTGGATGCGCTCGGGGCTCAACACCTCGGCCAGCTTCGGCGACTTCGTCCTTCCGTTGATGGTGCAGGGAATCGCGATGAGCACCTTCTTCCTCGCGATGCTGACCATCGCGCTGGACGGTGTGCCCCAGCATCGCATTCCATCGGCGACCGGCATTTCCAATTTCGCGCGCATCACGGCGGGCAGCTTTGCCGCGTCGCTGACGACGACGATGTGGGACCGGCGCGAGGCGCTGCACCAGGCGCATCTGTCCGAGGCGATCGGCCAGAACCCGGTGTGGCAGATGGCCCGGACCGGGCTCAACCATCTCGGCCTGACCGATACCCAGGCCGCCGCCGCCGTCACCCGGCAGATGGTCGGCCAGGCCTATCTGCTGGCCTCGACCGACATCTTCTATGTGTCGGCCTGGCTGTGCATCGTGCTGGCGGCGCTGACCTGGTTCACCCGGCGACCCAAGCCGCATGACGGCCCGATCGCAGCGGATTGATGGTAAATCCTCCCCTGTAAGGGGAGGCGGCAACCCGAAGGGCTGACGGAGGGGTGTCATGGCCGATGAGATACCCCTCCACCATGCTACGCATGGTCCCCCTCCCCTTACAGGGGAGGAAGAGGTTGCGCGCGCAACCAATCTCGGTAGCCTCTCCCAAAAGGGAGACGGATGATGCTGAAAACACTGATGATGATGGCGCTTGTCGTGGCCGCGCAGGCGCCATCGGACCCGCATCTGCCCGGCCGGACCGTCGACAGCGTCGCCCCCACCCTGCCCGCAGGGTTGCAGCGCGGTGTACTGATCGTCTCGAAAACCAATGGCTGGCGGCATATCGAGCATATCCCGCACTCCAACGCCGTGCTGGCCGGGATCGCCAAGGAACTGGGCCACGCCAGCTTCACCACCGAGAATGCCGCCATCTTCAACGACGACCAGCTATCGCGTTTCTCGGTCGTCGTCCTCAACAGCGCCAGCGGCGATTTCCTGAGCGCCGAGCAGCAGGCGGCCTTTGCGCGCTTCGTCGCGCGCGGTGGCGGCGTGGTGGCGGCGTGGTGGCGTTGCACGCGGCGGGCGACGACAGCCACAAGGAGCCCTGGTATGCCGATACGATCATCGGCACGACCTTTATCGGCCATCCGGGCGGCGCGGATCACATCCAGCCCGCGCGGGTCGTCGCGGTCCGGCCGGACCATCCCGTGCTTCGCGGCGTGACGATGCCCTGGGTAGCGCGCGACGAGTGGTACAGCTTCGACGGCAATCCGGCGGCGCGCGGCATGACCGTGCTCGCCCGCGTCGACGAGGGCAGCTATCGCCCCGGCGAGCGGTTGCGCATGGGCGCGGACCATCCCGTGCTGTGGATCAACCCGCGTAGCAGGGGGCGGGTCGTCTATTCCGCGCTGGGGCATGAGCCGCAGCTCTACGACGATCCCGCCTATCGCCGCATCCTGACCAACGCGATCCGCTGGGCGGCGCGCTGACCGGGCGGGTCAGCACTCGACGACGTTGACCGCCAGTCCGCCCAAGCTGGTTTCCTTATATTGCGACTTCATGTCCTCGCCGGTCTGGCGCATCGTCTCGATCACCTGATCCAGGCTGACGATGTGCTGCCCGTCGCCGTGCAGCGCGAGATAGGCGGCATTGATCGCCTTGATCGCGCCCATCGTGTTGCGCTCGATACAGGGAATCTGGACCAGCCCGCCGATCGGGTCGCAGGTCAGCCCCAGATTATGCTCCATGCCGATCTCGGCGGCATTCTCGACCTGCGCGGGAGTGCCGCCCAGCGCCGCCGCCAGCCCCGCCGCCGCCATCGAGCAGGCGACGCCGACCTCGCCCTGGCAGCCCATCTCCGCCGCCGAGATGGAGGCCCGCTTCTTGTAGAGCATCCCCACCGCCGCCGCCGTCAGCAACAGGGTGCGAACCCCGTCGCGGGTCGCGCCATGGACGAAGGCCTCATAATAGCGCAGCACCGCCGGAATGACCCCGGCCGCGCCGTTGGTCGGGGCGGTCACGACCCGTCCGCCCGCCGCATTCTCCTCATTGACCGCCAGCGCCCACAGGCTGACCCATTCGAACACCAGGCTGGGATCGGTGCGCGGCCCCCGGTCGAGCAGCTTCTGCTTGATCGCCTGCGCACGGCGTTGGACCTTCAGCCCGCCGGGCAGGATGCCCGTCGCGGTACAGCCGCGATCGATCGCGCCCACCATCGCATCGCGAACCCGGTCGAGAAACGCGTCCGTCTCCGCATCCTCGCGCCACGCCGCCTCGTTGGCACGGACGATCTGCGCGATCGACAGGCCGGTATCCCCGGTACGCTCGAGCAGTTCCGCCCCGGAGGCGAAGGGATAGGCGAGACGCCGGTTGGTCCGCGCCAGTTCGGGCCCCTCCATCCGGATCGCACCGCCGCCGATCGAATAGAAGCGCCGCACCACCGAACTGCCGTCGGAAAGGAAGGCGGTGAAGACCATCCCGTTGGGATGGGCGGGCAGGAAGCCGGGGCGGAACAGCAGATCGGCCTCGGGATCGAAATCCATCGCATGCCGCCCGTCGAGCGTGATCCGCCGCGTCTCACCGATCCGCGCGAGCAGTCCCTCGACCGCATCGGGATCGATCGTCTCGGGCGTCTCCCCCGCCAGGCCCAGCAGGACGGCACGGTCGCTATGGTGCCCGCGCCCGGTCAGCGACAGCGATCCGAAGAGTTCGGCCTGCACCCGCACCGGGATCAGCCCGGTGTCGAGCATCTCGACCGCAAAGGCCTTGGCGGCGCGCATCGGCCCAACCGTGTGCGAGCTGGAGGGGCCGATACCGATCGTGAACAGCTCGGTCACGCTGACCGCGGCGACACTGTCTTCGCCACGCGGCAGCGCGGTCACGGGAGGGGCTGGCAGGGTCAAGATCGTTCCATTTGTAACGAATAGACTCATGGACTAGCCCAGCCGGTCGCCCCTGGCCACCCCGCGATCAGGCGAGCGGCGCCAGCACCTCGTAGGCGTCCTGCGCCAGCGGGGTCTGGAACTGGCACCCCGCCGCGAAATCGTCCGCCCAGACGATCCGGGCGATCACCTGCCCCACCTTGGGCAGCCGCAGCCAGATCGTCATTCCGCTGCGCAGCTCGGTATAGGTTTCCAGCCGGGCCCCGTGGGTCGAAATGTCGAGGACGCGGCACAGCGCGCGGGCCAGGCCGTCGCCCTCACAATCGGCCTCCACCTTCACCTCCGTCCGCTTCGAGCGACGGCGGGCCGGGATTTTCATGGGCTCGAATTCGGCGGCGAACATGCAGGCAATGCTAAAGCGAGGTGGTAAATACATCGCAAACGATTTGCCCGCCGCGCGCGGCGCATACAAAAAACCCGGCCCCTCCGCATGGAGGCGCCGGGTCCTTTGCGACGGCACGGCCCCGCAGGGCCAGGCCATTACTTGCGGAGCGTGAGACCGCCACCGAAACGCTTGTTGAAGCGCGCGACCTGACCGCCGGTGTCCAGCATCTGGCCACGGCCGCCGGTCCAGGCCGGGTGTGCCAGCGGATCGATGTCGAGCTGCATCGTGTCGCCTTCCTTGCCCCAGGTGGAGCGGGTTTCGAACACGGTGCCGTCGGTCATCTGGACCTTGATCATGTGATAGTCGGGGTGCGTATCGGTCTTCATGATATTGCTCCGGAAAATGGCTGGTTCCGACCAGCCTTAAAGCTCAAGGCGCGGCCCATAGCGGACCGCGCCCCGATAGTCAAAAGCGACGTGAGCCCTTACGCCTCGGCGGGCGGATCGGCGATCATCGCGGTGAAATTGGCCTCCGCCACGGCGACGCCGTCGATCTTGGCGACACCCGCGAACTTGCACACGCGGGTCCGCTTCGACACGAACTCCACCTCCAGATGGAGGAGGACGCCGGGTTCCACGGGCTTGCGGAACTTCACGCCGTCGATCGACATGAAGTAGACGAGCTTGCCCGAATTGGCGAGGCCCAGGCTTTCCACGCCCAGGACACCGGCGGCCTGCGCCAGCGCCTCGACGATCAGCACGCCCGGCATGATCGGACGGCCGGGATAATGGCCCTGGAAAAACGCCTCGTTGATCGTCACCGCCTTCACCGCGCGGATCGACGTGTCGAGGACCAGTTCCTCGACACGATCGACCAGCAGCATCGGGTAACGGTGCGGGATCGCCGCCATGACCCGCGTGACGTCCAGCGGGCCGAGGACGGTCTTCGCCTCGTCGTTCACAACGTCGCTCACGAAGCGATTACCGGCCGCTGTTCTGGCGACGCGCGGGCGCCGGAGCCGGGGTGGCGGCCGGCGCGGCGGCGGGGGCGGCACCCTGCTGGCCACCCTGCTGACCGGGCTGCCAGCCCGCCGGCGGGGTGATGCTGACGGTCGGGACCAGCTTGTCCAGCTCGGCGGTCACGGCCGAGGTGATGTCGGCGGTCGGCTGCATGAACAGCACCGCCTGCGGGCTGACCAGCAGGCTGACATTCTTGGCGCGGACGGCGTTCTGCACCGCTTCGCCCAGCTTGGCCTGGAGCTGCTCGACGGCATAGGTCTGCGCGCGGACGGCGGGCTGGGTCAGCCGGGCCAGTTCCTGCTCGGCGGCCTGCTGCTTGGTCTGGATCGCCTGCGCCTGGGTGCGCAGCGTCGCTTCGTTGGCGTTGGGGGCCGAACGCGCGGTCTGGAACGCCTGGACCAGCGGGTTCAGCTCGGCGGCGAGCGCCGTGCGGCGGGTTTCGGCCTGGTCGAGCTGCGCCTTGTAGGTCGTCTCGATCTGCTGGCGGGCGGTCGCCCAGGCGCGCGAACCGGCGATCGCACCCTGCGGGTCGGCCACGGCGACGCCGTTCACCTGCGCACTCGCGGTCGTCGCGACGGTCGCGGCCGGGGCCACCAGGGCCGCCGCGAGGAGGAGCTTGGAAATCGTCTTCATCAGAACTGCGTCCCTACGTTGAAAGTGATGAGCTTGGGGTCGTCGCCCGGCTGCGTGACCAATGCCTTGGCCAGGTCGATGCGCAGCGGTCCAAATGGTGAATTCCAGTTCACACCGATGCCGATCGACACGCGCGGACGCCAGGTGCCGCCGTAGAACTGCTCTTCGGCATAGTTGGTATTCTGCGCGATGGTGTTGGTGCTGGTGCCCGAGCAGGTACCGCCCGACGTCGCCGAGAAGCCGACCGAGCAGGTGGTGAACTGGCCCGCATTGTCCGACCCCGTCGGCACGACGTACAGCTGCCGCCCCTGCCCGTCCTTGAGCAGCGAGGGGGCGAGCGTCTTCGACCCGTCCTTGTTGAACAGCAGATTGCCGTTGGCGTCGCGCGCCTGCGGGAAATCGAGCGACGGCAGGGGGCGGGTGATGCCCCACAGGCTGCCCGCCTGGACATAGATGCTGGGCCGCAGACCCATTTCGCGCGCACCCGAGCCCAGCGGAATCTCGAGTTCGGCGCGCGTCAGATAATAAGCGCGGCCGCCCAGCGCGTCGTCGACGATCTGGTCGCGGTCGGTCTGACGCGACTGCGATCCGTCCGTGCCGATGACATAGGGCACGCGCAGCACGCGCGGACCGACGCCGCGAATGTCGAAGCCACGGAACTGCGGCTCGCCCAGATAGAAGCGGTCGACGATACGCACCGGGTCGATGCCGGGACCGCGGCTGTCCTCCAGCGAGTGGATATAGCCGCCCTCGCCCAGGACCGAGAAGACGAAGCCCTTGCCCAGACCCCAGAACTTGGCGCCTTCGCCACGAGTGCGGATATACTTCACGTCGCCGCCCAGACCGGCAAAATCCTGGCTGAACGAGAAACGCTGACCCGCGGTCGGACGCAGACGGCTGTTCAGGCTGTCATAGATCAGCGAATAGCCGACCGACGAGGTCCAGCGATTGCCGATCGCGTCGCAAAGATAACGGCCCGCCGTCTGGAAGTTACAGCTGCCATCGGCGTTGAAGAAGGACGAGGCCAGACCGACCTCGTCATAGGTCAGGCCATAGCGACCCGACAGCGACCAATATTCGGTCAGCGGCACGCCCGCGCGCACCTGGAAGCCGGTCGACACCTGGCTATAGGTCGTCTGGCGGGTGGTGCCCAGATAGTTGAACGAGTTATAGTCGCGACGGAACACGTCGACGCCCAGCGCGACGTTCTTGTCGAACACATAAGGCTCGGTGAAGCCCAGCTCGATCGACTTGGAATAGGCCGAATAGTTCACGCCAGCGCGCAGTTCCTGGCCCTTGCCGCGGAAATTGCGCTGAGTGATGTTCGCCTGGATGATGAAGCGTTCCAGCGACGAATAGCCCGCCGATAGCTGTAGCGAGCCGGTAGACTGTTCCTCGGTGTTGGTTTCCAGAACGATCCGGTCGGGGGTCGAGCCGGGGTTCTGCTTGACCTCCAGCTTTTCCTGGAAATAGCCGAGCGAGTTGATGCGGTCCTGGCTGCGGCGGACCTGGAAGCTGTTGAACGCATCGCCCTCGGCCACGCGGAACTCGCGGCGGACGACCTTGTCCTGGGTCTGCGTGTTGCCGTTGATGTCGATCCGCTCGATATAGGTTCGCTTCGCCTCGGCGATGTTGAACGTGATCGACATGGTCAGCGTGTCCTTGTCACGCTGGAACTCGGGGTTCACGTCGGTAAAGGCATAGCCGAACAGGCCCGCCGTCTGGCTGAGGCTGTCAATCGAATCCTCGATCAGCTTGGCATTGTACCAGTCGCCCTTCTTCATGGGCAGCGACTGGGCGAGCTTTTCATTGTCGAAGTCGCGGATCTGGCTGTCGACCTTGACGTCGCCGAACTTGTAGCGCGGGCCTTCCTCCACCACATAGGTGATGATGAAGTCCTTCTTGTCCGGGGTCAGCTCGGCCACCGCGCTGGTCACGCGGAAATCGGCATAGCCATTGGACAGATAGAAGGCGCGGAGCTTCTGCTGGTCGGCCGCCAGACGATCCTGGTCATAGCTGGTGGCCGAGGACAGGAAGCGGAACCAGCGCGACTGCTTGGTGTACATCGCACCGCGCAGCTCGTCGTCGGAGAATTTCTCGTTGCCGATGATGTTGATCTGGCGGACCTTGGACTTGGGCCCCTCGCTGATCTCGAACACCACATCGACGCGGTTCTGGTCCAGATTGACCATCTTGGGGTCGACCACCGCGCCGAACCGGCCCTGGCGGCGGTACAGCTCGACGATCCGCGCCACGTCCTGGCGGACGGCGGTGCGGGTGAAGATCTGCCGCGGCGCGAGCTTGATCTCCTTCTTGATCTTGTCTTCCTTCAGGCGCTTGTTGCCCTCCAGAATGACCCGGTTGATGATCGGGTTCTCGCGCACGCGCAGCACGATGTCGCCGCTCTCGACGCCCGAAATCGAGTAATCGGCGAACAATTCGGACGCCTGAAGATCCTTCAGCGCCTGGTCGAGCGTCTCGGCCGAATAGGGAATGCCCACGCGCAGCTTGGTGTAGGAGAGCACCGTCTCCGGCTCGATCCGCTGCGCGCCCTCGACCCGCAGCGTCTTGATGATCCGCTGCGGCGCGGGCGTCGCGGCGGGTGCCGCCGCCTGTGTCGTCGTCCCGGCGGGCGTCGCGGGCGCTACCTGCGCCATGACGGGGACGCCCGACAGCATCGTGCCCGCCAGCAATAAGGCGCCTGCGCGCACAGTCTTGATACCCGTCATTGCTGTCACCAAACCCACCCCAGAAAAGTCGAACCGACCCCTGTCGTCCTCGCGCCCTGCCCCATCGGCGTCAGCCGATCAAGCCAGCGATATTTTTCCAAAGCCCCAAATTGCCCAGATCGTTGAACGTCACGAAGAGCATCAGGGCCAGGATCGCCACCAAACCGCCACGGAACGCCCATTCCTGGGCTGCCGGCTCCAGGGGGCGACGTCGCACCGCTTCGATCGCATAGAAGAGAAGATGACCGCCATCCAGCATCGGCACTGGCAAGAGGTTGATGAACCCCAGATTGATGGACACCAGCGCCACGAAGAAAACAAAGGCGTCGAGGCCCAGCGCCATCTGCTCGCCCGACACCTTGGCGATCGACACCGGCCCGCCCAGTTCCTTGACCGAGCGGCGGCCCGAAATCACCTGTCCCAGCGTCTCGACCATCATGCGGACGATTTCGCCGGTGCGCTTCACCGCTACCACGGGCGCGCGGAGAAGACCGACCGGGCGGACATCGACCGTGCCGGTGCCGCGCACGCCCAGGCGGCCGATGCGATAGCGGTTGCCGAAGCGATCGCGCTGCTCGTCGGTGCCGACGGTGACGTCGGTCGTGAACGGCACGCCGCCGCGCGTCGCCTCGATCGTCACCCGCTGTCCGGCGCGGATCTGCACATAGCGCGCGATATCGGCGAAGTCGGTGACGGAGCGCCCGTCGATCGCCGTCACCCGGTCGCCCTGACGCAGCGTCGAGGCGGCAGCCGCACTACCCGTCACGACCTCACCCACCACCGGCGGGATCACCGCCTCGCCATAGGCACAGGCAAAGCCCGCCAGGATCAGGATCGCCGCGACGAAATTGATCGCGGGGCCCGCCGCGACGATGATCGCGCGCTGCCATACCGGCTTGGCCTGGAACGTCCGTGCGCGCTCCTCGGGGGGCAGCGAGAGCCAGGCCGCGTCGGGCTGGCTGGCGGGGTTCATGTCGCCGGCGAACTTCACATAGCCGCCCAGCGGCAGCCACCCGATCTTCCACCGCGTATCGCGCCGGTCGGTCAGCCCGAACACCTCGTGCCCGAAGCCGATCGCGAAGGTTTCCGCCTTCACCCCGAACCAGCGCCCGGCGAGGTAATGGCCCATCTCGTGCACGAACACGAGCGGACCGATGGCGAGAACAAAGGCCAGGATGGTCAATAACAGGCCGGGGGTTTCGATCAAACGACGCAATCCTCAACGCGCTCGCCCGCCAGCTCCCGCGTCTCCGCATCGATCGCGATCACCGCGTCGAGCGTTTCCGGCGGGGCCGGGTCGTAGCGATGGAGAATATCCTCAACGATTGCGGCAATTTCGAGGAAGCCGATGCGACGCGCAAGAAAAGCCGCGACCGCGACCTCATTGGCTGCATTCAGAATGGCCGGAGCCGCCCCACCCGCCTCCAGCGCGGCACGCGCCAGTCGCAGCGCGGGAAAGCGCACCGGGTCGGGCGCGGCGAAGTCCATCCGGCCCAGCGCGACCAGATCGAGCGGCGCCATCGGCGTCGGCATCCGGTCCGGCCAAGCCAAGCAATGCGCGATCGGCACCCGCATGTCGGACGGCCCCAGCTGCGCCAGCATCGAGCCGTCGACATAATCGACCGCCGAATGGATCACCGATTGGGGATGCAACACGATCTCGATCCGGTCGGAGGGCACCGGGAACAGCCGGGCCGCCTCGATCAGCTCCAGCCCTTTGTTCATCATCGTCGCCGAATCGACCGAGATCTTCGCGCCCATCGACCAGTTGGGATGCGCCACCGCCTGTTCGGGGGTGACTTGGCGCATGGCCTCGGTGGTCCAGGTGCGGAACGGGCCGCCGCTGGCGGTCAGGACGATGCGGCGCACCCGCTCGGGCCGCGCAAAGTCGAAACATTGGTAGATGGCGTTGTGCTCGCTGTCGGCGGGCAACAGCGTCGCCCCCGTCTTCGCGGCCGCCGCCAGCACCACTTCGCCCGCCGAGACGAGCGGCTCCTTGTTGGCCAGCACCACCGTGCCGCCCTGGGCGATCGCGGCCATGGCGGGCTCCAACCCTGCGCACCCGACGATCGCCCCCATCGTCCAGTCCGCGCCGCTCGCCGCTGCCTCGATCACCGCCGCGCGGCCGCCCGCCACCCGCGTCCCGGTCCCCGCCAGTGCCTCGCGCAGATCGGGCAGGCAGCGTTCGTCGGCGACCACCGCCAGCTCGGCTCCGGTCCGCTTCGCCGCCGCCGCCAGCTTGGCGACATCGCCATTGGCGGTCAGCGCGCGGACGCGGTAGCGATCGGGCTCGCGCTCGATCAGGTCCAGCGTCGAGGTGCCGACCGAGCCGGTCGCGCCGAGAATCGTCACGCTTCGCATCAGAACAGGTCCGGCAGAAAGATCAGGAGAGCCGCGATCGGGGCCACGGGCACGATACCGTCGAGCCGGTCCATGACGCCGCCATGGCCGGGCAGGACATTGCCGCTGTCCTTCACCCCCGCCCGCCGCTTCAGCCCGCTTTCGAACAGGTCGCCGATCTGCGCCAGCACCGCCAGCACCGGGGTCGCGATGACGAGGTGCAAAGGCAGGCCGTGATAGGCACGCATCAGCACCGCCAGCAGGGTCGCCGCCGCCACGCCGCCGATCAGCCCCGACCAGGTCTTGGCCGGGCTAATGCTCGGCGCGAGCTTGGGTCCGCCGAACTGCCGCCCGGCGAAGAACGCCCCGCTGTCACAGGCCCAGACCAGCGCCATCGCCCAGAGCGACAGCGCCAGCCCATCGTCATGCAGACGGATCGCCAGCAGCGAGAAGACCGGCAGACCGACATAGAAGGCACCGGCCCCGAATGCGGGTCGCCGCGACACGATGGTCAGGAAGAAGAAGGTCGCCGCGATCAGGCCCAGCGCGAAAAAGCCCGGCCCGGCCGCCAGTCCCGGCGCCATGATCGCCAGCGGCACCGACAACGCGAACTGCGCCAGTCGCTTTTGCTTGGCGTCAACCTTCAACAGGTCGGACCATTCGGCCATCATGAACAGGCCGACGACCACCGCCAGCAACCAGAAGGCCAGATCGCCCAGCGCCAGGCACAGGCTGGCCAACGCGATCATCACGATGCTGGCCAACACCCGCTTGGTCAGGTTGGACATCGGCTTGGCGGCGGGCTCGACCGGCCTTGCCGCGGGTTCGGAATCGGGATCGATCACAGGCCGCCGAAACGCCTGTGCCGTTGTCCGAAGGCGGCCACCGCATCGGCCAGCGCGGCCTCGTCGAAATCGGGCCAGAGCGTGTCGACGAACATCAGCTCGGCATAGGCGGCCTGCCACAACAGGAAGTTGGACAGCCGCTGTTCGCCCGAGGTGCGGATGACCAGGTCGAGCGGCGGCAGGCCGTTGGTCTGCAACTCGCCCTCGATCGCCTCGGGCGTGATGGCGTCGGCGGGCATCTCGCCGGCCGCGACCTTCATCGCCAGCCGTTTCGTCGCCTCGACCAGCTCGGCCTGCGCGCCATAGTTCAGCGCGATGGCCAGCACCGGCCCGCTATTGACCGAGGTCCGGGCAATGGCGTCGTCGATCATCGCGACCAGATCGGGCGCGAAGCGGCGATAGTCGCCGATCACGCGCAGCCGGACATTGTCCGACACCAGCTCCGCCAAGTCCTTGCGCAGGAAGATGCGGAGCAGCCCCATCAGGTCGCTGATCTCGGTTTCGGGCCGCCGCCAGTTTTCCGAGGAAAAGGCGTAGAGCGTCAGCGCCTCGATCCCCATTGCCCGCGCCGCGCGCGCGATGCGACGCACGGCATCCACCCCAGCCTTGTGACCGGCGAAGCGGGGCAGCAGACGGCGTTTGGCCCAGCGGCCATTGCCGTCCATGATGATCGCGACGTGACGCGGGACCGCACCCGTATCGGGCACGGCCACCAGCGACCCCAGAGCCGTCTGGGCCGAGGCGGCCGGAGGACTCACTTGCCCAGGATTTCCTTTTCCTTGGCCGCCGCCGCCGCATCCAGCTCGGCGACGGTCGCGTCGGTCAGCTTCTGGACCTCGGTCTCGTGACGCTTGCGCTCGTCCTCGCCGAAGACGCCCTTCTTCTCGTCGGTCTTCAGGCTGTCCATGCCGTCGCGGCGGACATTGCGCACCGCGATGCGCGCGCCCTCGGCATATTTGTTCGCCAGCTTGGCGAGCTCCTTGCGGCGCTCCTCGGTCAGGTCGGGGATCGGCAGGCGCAGAGTCTGGCCGTCATTGATCGGGTTCAGGCCCAGACCCGCCGAGCGGATCGCCTTTTCGACCGACGACACGTTCGACTTGTCCCACACCTGCACCGACAGCATGCGCGGCTCGGGCGCCGAGACGGTCGCGACCTGGTTCAGCGGCATATGGCTGCCATAGACCTCGACCGTCACCGGATCGAGCAAGGCGGTCGACGCGCGACCGGTGCGCAGACCGTTCAGGTCGTGCTTCAGCGATTCGACCGCGCCCTGCATACGGCGCTCGAGATCGGACTTGTCATAGGCTGGCATGGGTTAAGCTCCTGCGTTCTGAACGACCGTCGACACACCCTGACCGGCGAGCACGGCACCGAAATTGCCATGTTCGCGGATGTTGAAGACGACGATCGGGATATTGTTGTCGCGGCACAGCGCGATGGCCGAGGCGTCCATGACCTTCAGGTCGTCGGACAAAACCTTAGAATAGCTGACGGTTTCGTAACGAGTGGCGGTCGGCACCTTCTTGGGATCGGCGTCATAGACACCGTCGACGCTGGTGCCCTTGAACAGCGCGTCGCACTTCATCTCGGCGGCGCGCAGCGCGGCACCGCTGTCGGTGGTGAAGAAGGGCGATCCGACGCCCGCCGCGAAGATCACCACCCGGCCCTTTTCCAGATGCCGCTCGGCGCGACGACGGATGAAGGGTTCGCAGACGCTGGCCATCGGAATGGCCGACTGGACGCGCGTGTCGACGCCGATCTGTTCCAGCGCATTCTGGACCGCCAGCGCATTCATGACGGTCGCCAACATGCCCATATAGTCCGCGGTCGCGCGCTCGAACCCCTTGGCCGCCGCCGACAGGCCGCGGAAGATGTTGCCGCCACCGACCACGATGCACAGTTCGTAACCCTGCGCGCGGACGTCGGCGATCTCCTGCGCCACGCGCGCGGTGATCTCGGGGGAGATGGACAGCCCCCCCTCGCCCATCAGCACCTCGCCCGAAAGTTTCAATAGGATACGTTTGAAGCGCGGGCTGGTCATCGTTTCTCGGATCTTGATGGTGAAAGTGCCGCGGACCTTAGGCGGCGGGCGGGCGGCGGGCAACCGTGGAGCGGCGGATCGCGGGGATTTTCGTGGGCCTGCAGTGTCTCACAAAAGCGACTCGGCATTTCGGCCCCCGCCCCGTTCAGGCGGCGCGACGTCGAAGCCCATGGAGCTCCGCTGCCCCCGCGCCCTTCGATTTCGCCCAGGGCGAACAAAGGGGCGGGAGCGATCGCCCACCCCCAAACGCAAAGGGAGCGACCACCTCGCGGCGACCGCTCCCCTTTGCCGCCACCGTCCCATCGAGGGACGGAGTGGATCGTTACGCCTTCTGCGGAACGCCCGAGGCCGCGGCGACTTCGGCGGCGAAGTCCGACGCTTCCTTCTCGATGCCCTCGCCCAGCTGGAAGCGGACATAGTCCACCAGCTTGATCTCGGCACCGGCGTCCTTGGCGGCCTTGGCCACCACGTCGCTGATCTTGGTCTTGCCGTCCATCACGAACAGCTGGCTGACCAGCGCGTGCTCCTTGCGGTACTTGGCGATGCCGCCCTCGACCATCTTGGCGATGATGTCGGCGGGCTTGCCCGATTCGGCGGCCTTTTCGGTCGCGATCGCGCGCTCACGCTCGATCTCGGCCTCGTCCAGGTCTTCCTCGTTCAGCGCCTTGGGGAAGGCGGCCGCGACGTGCATGGCCAGGTCCTTGCCCAGCTTCTGCAGGACCTCGTCCGACGCGTCCGATTCGAGCGCGACGAGCACGCCGATCTTGCCCAGGCCCGGCGCCTGCTGGTTGTGGACATAGGACACGACCGCGCCCTTCGACACTTCGAGGCGCTTGGCGCGACGCAGCGACTGGTTCTCACCGATCGTCGCGACGTTGTTGGTCAGCACTTCGGCGACGGTGCCGCCCTGCGGCATCGCTTCGTTCTTCAGCGCCTCGACATCGTCGGTCGACTTCAGCGCGATCGCGGTGACGTCCTTCACGAACGACTGGAACTGGTCGTTCTTGGCGACGAAGTCGGTTTCCGAGTTCACTTCGACGGCCGCGCCGACGGTGCCGCTGGTGGCGACGCCGACCAGGCCCTCGGCTGCGGTACGGCTCGACTTCTTCTGCGCGGCCGCAAGGCCCTTCGTGCGCAGCCAGTCCAGCGCGGCGTCCATGTCGCCATTCGTCTCGGCCAGCGCCTTCTTGCAGTCCATCATGCCCGCGCCGCTCTTTTCGCGCAGGTCCTTGACCATCGCTGCGGTGATATCGGCCATTGTCTGATTTCCTCTGTCTGAAAAGGGGGATGCGGGTAGGGCCGCCCCATCGGAGGCGGCCCTTAGCACGGCTTGCATGTCAAGCCGATGTCATCGACCGACGGGTTGCCCCATCCGGTCGATGATCGCCCCGCCCGCACCGCGGGGCTTTCTCACGCGATTACGCGTCGATCTGGCGCTCGGCCTCGACCGCCTGCTCGGCGACGTCCGCCGGGGCGACGGTCAGCGCTTCCTCGACGGGCGGCTCGGCCATCGCGCCGAAGTCCGCACCGCCACGGCGCTGCTGCTCGTGACCGCCACGGGTCGCGGCGATGGCAACGGCTTCGCAGTACAGGCGGATCGCGCGGCTGGCGTCGTCATTCGCGGGAACCGGGAACGCGATGCCGTCGGGCGAGACGTTCGAATCGAGGATCGCGACGACGGGGATGCCCAGCGTGTTGGCTTCCTTGATCGCCAGCTCTTCCTTGTTGGCGTCGATCACGAACATCACGTCCGGGATGCCGCCCATGTCGCGGATGCCGCCCAGCGACAGCTCGAGCTTGTCGCGCTCGCGGGTCAGGTTCAGCACTTCCTTCTTGGTCAGGCCGTGCGTGTCGCCCGACAGCTGCTCCTCAAGGGTCTTGAGGCGCTTGATCGAGTTCGAGATCGTCTTCCAGTTGGTGAGCATGCCGCCCAGCCAGCGATGGTTGACGAAATGCTGGCCCGCGCGACGAGCGGCCTCGGCGACCGGCTCCTGCGCCTGGCGCTTGGTGCCGACGAACAGGACCTTGCCACCGCCAGCGACGGTCGAGCTGATGAACTCCAGAGCGCGCGCGAAGAGCGGCACGGTCTGCGACAGGTCGAGGATGTGGACGCCGTTGCGGTCGCCAAAGATGTAGGGCTTCATCTTCGGGTTCCAGCGGTGGGTCTGGTGGCCGAAGTGCGCGCCGGTCTCGACCAGCTGCTGCATGGTGACGACGGGTGCCGCCATAGTGATATTCCTTCCGGTTGGTCCTCTGGGAAGCGGATGACGCGGCGGGCAAAGCCCATGCGCACCGAAATATGATGCTTCCCATGCGGTGTTGAGGTGCGCGCCCTTAGACGATGGCCGACCGCTTGGCAAGCCACCCTTTGCGTTCACTTTTGTTCCGTCGCCGATTGACTCCGGAACATCGATGGAACATAAGATGACCACAACAGGGAAACGGGACGAATCGCCTCATCACGGATTCGCAACATCGGGGTTTTGGCACGACTCGCCCTGATGTTGCCGCGATGGCGACGGAACCGGACGAAAAAATCAACGGTTACGGTTCGGTTAATGGCCGCACCGTATGGGAACGGCAGGAGGCAGGCATCATGATGATCGTGGTGAGTGTTCTGGTTTTCATGGGCGCGCTGGTCGCCTCGCTCGGCACCATCGTCATGATGGTTGCCCCCCAATGGCGGCGTATTCTGCATCTGGCGACCGGACATGCCGAACCGGCCTTCACGCCGCTCGCCACGCTGGTGGTGGCCGAGCGGCGGATCGCGGTCAGGCGCTGGGCGGCGAACTCGCCTGCCCCTTCGCTGGTCCGCCGCCGCGCGGCCGCTTGATGCGGGCATAGGCGAACATGGTGAAGGGGATGCTCGCCAGATAGGCAAGGCATATCGCCGTCAGGGCATGCCAGGGCGCCGAGATCAGCGCCACTCCGACCAGGACGATGATGGCAAGCGCCTCGAACCGGATATGACGCCGCAACCGGAACGAGGTCCATGACAGGGTGGCGATGCTGGACACCATCAGCAGCGCGACAAAGGCCACCCATGGCGCGACGAGCAATGGCGAGGCGAAGATCGGCTCGCCGGTCCAGAACCAGAGATAGAGAGGCAGCATCGCCAGCCCCGCTCCGGCGGGCGCGGGAACCCCGGTGAAGAAACCCGCCGTCTTGCGCGGCTGGTCGATCACATCGAGCTGGGAATTGAACCGCGCCAGCCGAAGCGCACAGAATACCGCCTGGAGCAGCGCGCAGATCCAGCCGATGCGAGGCAGGTTCTGCAGCGACCAGAGATAGAGGATGAGCGCAGGCGCGACGCCGAACGAAATCGCGTCCGAGAGCGAGTCCAGCTCGGCACCGAACCGGCTCTCCCCGCGCAGCAGCCGCGCGATCCGCCCGTCCAGGCCATCGAGCGCCGCCGCGACCATGATCATCGTGACCGCCGCTTCCCACGACCCCGCAATGGCAAACTTCACGCCGGTCAGGCCGGAGCAGAGCGCCAGCGCGGTGACGGCATTGGGCGCGATGGCCCGGAGCGGCAGGCCGCGCGGCGGGCCTCGACGGGCGAAGCGGGGGGAGATGGCCACCGGATCGGTTATTGCGCGATGCCGCTCATCGGCTTGCCGCCGACACGCCCCAGCACCGTCTCGCCCGCGACCGACCGCTGGCCCAGGCAGACCTGCGGCGTGACGTCGTCGGGCAGATACACGTCGACCCGGCTGCCGAACCGGATCAGGCCGACCCGCTGTCCGGCGGCGACCATGTCCCCGGGCTTCACGAAGCCGACGATGCGCCGCGCGACGAGGCCGGCGATCTGGGTGAAGCCGATCTTGCGACCGTCCCGCCCCTCGACCACGAAATGCTGGCGCTCATTCTCGTCCGACGCCTTGTCGAGGTCGGCGTTGAGGAACTTGCCCGAGATATAGACGACCTGGCGAATGACGCCCGCGATCGGCGTGCGGTTGATGTGCACGTCGAACACCGACATGAAGATCGACACGCGGACCAGCGGCGCCTCGCCCAGCTCGCCGACCAGCTCGCGCGGGATCGCGACGCGCTGGATCATGGTGACCAGGCCATCGGCGGGCGCGACGATCAGGTCGTCGCCCTGCGGCGTGGTGCGGACGGGATCGCGGAAGAATGCGGCGATCCAGATGCACAGGCCGACGAACGGCCAGAACAGCACCTTGGTGATCAGCGTGGCGAGCAGGGTCAGGCCCGCCCCGATCAGCACATATTTGCGCCCTTCGGGATGGACGGCGGGAAAACGCCACTTGACCGTGGTGGTGGCGATGGGAGGCTTTTCAAGCGAAGGCATCGGGCCTGTCTACCCGTCCACCGGCCATCGCACAATCTTTTCGGTTCGCCCCGGCCCTTTCGCGGATCGCGCAGGGTGGTTGATCCGCCGCGCCCCCTCCCCTAGACGCGTTGCCAAACCTGCCAAATCTAAGGATGCGCATATGGCGAAGATCAAGGTGAACACGCCCGTCGTGGAGATCGACGGCGACGAAATGACCCGGATCATCTGGGAGTGGATTCGCGAACGCCTGATCAAGCCGTATCTCGACATCGAACTGGCCTATTACGACCTGTCGGTGCAGAATCGCGACGCCACCAGCGACCAGGTGACGATCGACAGCGCCCATGCGACCCAGAAGTACGGCGTCGCGATCAAGTGCGCGACCATCACCCCCGACGAACAGCGCGTCGAGGAATTCGGCCTGAAGAAGATGTGGAAGTCGCCCAACGGCACGATCCGCAACATCCTGGGCGGCGTGGTCTTCCGCGAGCCGATCGTCATCAAGAACGTTCCCCGCCTGATCCCCGGCTGGACCCACCCGATCGTCGTCGGCCGTCACGCCTTTGGCGACCAGTATAAGGCGACCGACTTCAAGGTGCCCGGCAAGGGCAAGCTGACCATGAAGTGGGAAGGCGAGAATGGCGAGACGATCGAAGAGGAAGTGTTCAACTTCCCCAGCTCGGGCGTCGCCATGGGCATGTACAATCTGGACGAATCGATCCGCGACTTCGCGCGCGCTTCGATGAACTATGGCCTGGGTCGCGGCTGGCCGGTCTATCTGTCGACCAAGAACACCATCCTCAAGGCCTATGACGGCCGCTTCAAGGACATCTTCCAGGAGGTGTACGAGACCGAGTTCGCCGACCAGTTCAAGACGGCGGGCATCGAATATCAGCACCGCCTGATCGACGACATGGTCGCCTCGGCGCTGAAGTGGCATGGCGAGTTCGTCTGGGCGTGCAAGAACTATGACGGCGACGTGCAGTCGGACCAGGTGGCGCAGGGCTTTGGCTCGCTGGGCCTGATGACCTCGGTGCTGATGACCCCGGACGGCAAGACGATCGAGGCGGAAGCGGCGCACGGCACGGTGACCCGTCACTATCGCCAGCACCAGCAGGGCAAGGCGACCTCGACCAACCCGATCGCGTCGATCTTCGCCTGGACCGGCGGCCTGAAGTATCGCGGCAAGTTCGACAACACGCCCGACGTCGTCCGCTTCGCCGAGACGCTGGAAAAGGTCTGCATCAAGACCGTCGAGAACGGCCAGATGACCAAGGACCTCGCCATCCTGATCGGCCCGGACCAGCCCTGGATGACCACCGAGCAGTTCTTCGAGGCGATCCGCGTCAACCTTGAAACCGAAATGGGCAACTGGCAGTAATCCTGTCGCCTGTTGCGTAGAAGGGGCTCGGAGGCATTGTCTCCGGGCCCTTTTTCGTTCCGCCCAAGTTGCGTGAGGCCAAAGGCCGAAGAAATAATCCTGTTTCGCGCAGAGGCGCAGAGGACGCTGAGAAGAAGCCCCCCCCTACGAACCTCCTTCCACCCGGACGCAGGCCGAGAGCAAAACCTTCTCTGCGCCCTCCGCGCCTCTGCGCGAACAACGTCACAGGATCTTCGCCCCGAATTCTATTCCGAGTGGCCAGCCAAGCGGCTCGGGCTGAACGATGGGGATATCACCGAATGTCCGCTTGACGGAACCTCCGTTCACGCTGAGCGAAGTCGAAGCGCACGCCCAGCCCTCGCTGCCCAGGGCCGATCGACATTCACGATTGCGTCTTCTTCCCCTCTCCCCTGGACAGGGGAGAGGGTTAGCGAAGCTTGCCAGCCTGCTGGTTAGCGAAGCTTGCCAGCCTGCTGGCTAGCGCAGCTTGGGTGAGGGGTTGAGCGAGCCCAAAGGCTCGCGCGCTCGCTTCGCGAGCGCTCACCCCTCACCCAGCTCCGACTAAGCCTTTGCTTTCGCAAAGACCAAGTCTGCACAACCCTCTCCCCTCTGCGAGGGGCGAGGGAAGGAAGAGCATCGCCGAATGGCGATCGACCCTAGATCGGCCGTTACTCCCGCCCTTCCCGCTCCAGATAGGCAATCACATCCGCCCGCGCGAGCGGATCGGGCAGGCCCGCAAAGGTCATTCTGGTCCCCGGCGCGAAGCGTTGCGGCGAGGTGAGCCAGCGATCCATCGTCGCCCGGTCCCAACGCCCACCGACCCCCATCAGCGCCGCGGTATAGCCGAAGCGTTCGCTGCCGCCCGCCACCGGCTTGCCCATGATACCGTGGAGATTGGGCCCGCCGCGATCGAGTTCGCCCTTGCCGATCGTGTGGCAGGCCAGGCACTGGCCGAACGTCTTCGCCCCCGCATCGGCATTGGCCACCCGCATCAACGCATCGAGCGAAGGGTTAGGACCCGCCGCTTTCAGCCGCGCCTCGCGGTCGCCATCCCCACATCCTGTCAGGACAAGCATCGACAAAAGAGGCAGGAAAGCGAAACGAAAGGGCTTGGTCATCGCCGCCCCCTAGCCTCGGGAGACGCCCGCCGTCAGTGGACCGATCGTCCCATCACCGTTTCGCCCGATTAACGACCTGACAAGCGCGACCAACCCGGGTTAGGTTGCCGTCATGGCATTACGGCTCGACAATCAGGGTTTCTCCGACGCGCTCGTCATCCTCGGGTCGGCGGGGATCGTCATCCCGGCCTTCGCCCGTTTCCGGGTCAGCCCGATCATCGGCTTCATCCTGGTCGGCCTGCTGGTCGGCCCCGCCGGGTTGGGATCGCTCGTCCCCCAAGCACCATGGCTCTATTATCTGACGATCTCCAACCCGGAGTCGATCGAGCCCTTTGCCGAGTTCGGCATCATATTATTGCTGTTTTCCATTGGCTTGGAGCTATCTTTTCGCAGGCTATGGGCGATGCGACGGCTGGTCTTCGGAACCGGCGTGGCCGAGTTGCTCGGATCGGCGGTGCTGATCGGGACGGCGTTGAACCTGCTGGGACAGGGCTGGGCCGGGGCGATCGGGCTGGGGCTGGCGCTGACGCTTTCCTCGACCGCCTTGGTGTTGCCGCTGGTCGGCACGACCAGCCCGGTCGGTCGCGGGGCATTCGCGATGCTGTTGTTCGAGGATCTGGCGCTCGTGCCGATCATCTTCGCACTGGGCGCCATGGCACCGACCGCGAGCGATGAGGGCTGGGTCGGGATTGCGGGCGTGGCGCTGCGCGGCGGGTTGACCGTGGTGGCGATGTATCTGGGCGGCAAGTTCGTCCTGCCGCGCCTGTTCGCCCAAGCCGCGCGGACCAAGAGCCCCGAGCTGTTCCTGGCCGCCTCGCTGCTCGTCGTCATCGTCGCGAGCGTCGCGACGACCGCCGCTGGCCTTTCGCCGATCGTCGGCGCGCTGCTCGCCGGTCTGCTGATCGCCGAGACCGAATATCATTCGGAGGTCGAGGTGATGACCGCCCCCTTCAAGGGGCTGGCGCTGGGGGTGTTCCTGATCACCGTCGGCATGAGCCTGGACCTGCGGCTGATCGCGCGGAACTGGGATACGCTGCTGCTCGCGGTGATCGGGGTCGTCGCGGTGAAGGCGATCGTCACCTATCTGCTGCTGCGCGTCGCCCATGCGCGGCGCGGGGTCGCGGCGGAGACCGGGCTGCTGATGGGCAGCCCGTCCGAAACCACGCTGATCGTGCTGGGCACCGCAGCGCAGGCACAGTTGATCCTGCCCTCGACCGCCGCCTTCTGGCAGACCGTGACCGCGATCGGCCTGACCATCACGCCGCTGCTCGCGAAAGCGGGTCGCGTCATCTCCCGCCGGATCGAGGCGCGCAGCACCGATGGCCCTGCCCCGCCCGAACTCGAGCATGACGGCGGCCGGACCGTCATCATCGGCTTTGGCCGCGTCGGCAAGATGATCGCCGACATGCTGACCGTGCACGGCCAATCCTATGTCGCGGTCGAGGCCGATATCGATTCGGTCAGCGACGCCCGGCGTGCAGGCTATCCGGTGCTGTTCGGCGATGTCGCACGCGCGGAACTGGTCGACCGGCTCAACCTGCCCGCCGCCCGCGCGCTGATCCTGACGATGGACGACCCCGTGCTGACGGTGCGGCTGGCACGGCGCATCCGCGAGGCGGCGCCCGACCTGCCGATCATCGCCCGTGCGCGCGACATGGCGCATGCCACCGAACTCTATCGCGCGGGCGTCAGCGAGGCGGTGCCCGAAACGCTGGAAAGCTCGCTGCAATTGTCGGAGGCGGTGCTGGTCGACCTGGGCGTCGCGATGGGGCCGGTGATCGCATCGATCCATGAGAAGCGCGACGAACTGCGCCAGGTCATCCGGCGCGAGGCACAGCTGCAACGCGAACCGCGCATTCGGCGGCTGCGGCGGCTGGGGGAACAGGGGTAGGAGCCGATCCTCCCCAAGCCATGCCTGGGGAGGGAGACCGTCGCGTCAGCGAAGGGGCGAGACGGATGGCGTCATGCCCCTCCACCACGCCCTGCGGGCGCGGTCCCCCTCCCCATGCTGCGCATGGGGAGGATTTCAGAGGTCAGCCCAGGCGGCCCAGGGCGGCGTGCAACCGGGCGGCCTCGGCCATCTTGTCGGCATGGTCGGCGCGGGCCTTTTCGACCGCTTCGGGCTTGGCGCGTTCGACGAAGCTGGCATTGCTCAGCCGACCGCCCAGCGCGTCGCGTTCCTTTTCGACCGCCGCGATTGTCTTGGTCAGCCGCTGGCGTTCGGCGTCGAGATCGATCACGCCTTCCAGCGGCAGGACGAAGGTCGCTTCGTCCACCACCACCTGCGCCGCGCCGCCCGACACTTCGCCATCGGCCGCGTCGACGCGCGCGAGGCGCGCCAGCGCCGAGGCCTGGCGAATCAGCCGCGCCGTCGTCGCCTCATTCGCATCGCGGACATGCATCGGCAGCCGTGCGCCCGGCGGCACGTTCAGCTCGGTCCGCGCCGCCCGGATCTCGCTGACCAGACGGATCAGCCAGTCGATCTCGCGCTCCGCCTCGGGGTCGAGCGCGCGGGCATCGGCCATCGGCCAATGCGCGACGATCAGGTCATGATCGCGCGCGCCCATGGCGTGCCACAATTCCTCGGTGATGAACGGCATGAAGGGGTGGAGCAGGACCAGGATCTGATCGAGCACCCAGCCCGCGACCGCGCGGGTTTCCTCGCCACCCGCTTCGCCGCCCTGGAGCACCGGCTTGATGAGTTCGAGATACCAGTCGCAGAAACGGCTCCAGACGAACTGGTAGATCGCGTTCGCCGCCCCGTCGAAGCGGTAATCGGCCAGCGCAAGGTCGACCGCCTGCACGGTCTTCACCGTCTCGGCGATGATCCACTTGTTGACCGCCAGCGTGGCGTTCGGCGCCTCCAGCGTCGCCGACGCGCCGATGCCGTTGGCCTGGGCGAAGCGCGCCGCATTCCACAGCTTGGTCGCGAAGTTGCGATAGCCCTCGACGCGGCGTTCATCCATCTTGATGTCGCGGCCCTGGCTCTCCATCGCCGCCATGAAGAAGCGCAGCGCGTCGGCGCCATACTGGTCGATCAGACCCAGCGGATCGACCGTGTTGCCCTTCGACTTCGACATTTTCGAGCCGTCGGCGGCGCGGACAAGACCGTGAAGATACAGGGTCTTGAAGGGCACATCTTCCATGAAGTGCAGGCCCTGCATCATCATCCGCGCGTCCCAGAAGAACAGGATGTCGAAGCCGGAAATCAGGACGTCGTTCGGGTAGCGCCCCGCCAGCGTCTTGTCGCCATTGTCCGGCCAGCCGAGCGTCGCGAAGGGCCAGAGCGCGGAGGAGAACCAAGTGTCGAGCACGTCCGGGTCGCGGGTCAGGGTGACGCCCTCCCCCGCTTCCGCCTGCGCCTCTTCCTCGCTCTCGGCGACGAACACGCGGCCATCCTCGGCGAACCAGGCCGGAATCTGGTGGCCCCACCAGAGCTGCCGGCTGACGCACCAGGGCTGGATATTCTCCATCCAGTTGAAGAAGGTCTTCTCCCACGCCTGCGGCACGATCTTGATATCGCCGCCGCGCACCGCCTGGATCGCTGGCTGGGCCAGCGTCTTGGCATCGACATACCATTGGTCGGTCAGCCACGGCTCGATCACCACGCCGGAGCGGTCGCCGAACGGGGTCTGGATCGTGCGCGGCTCGGCGTCGTGCTCCTCGCCGTCCTTGTCGATATGCGGGATCAGGACGCCTTCGTCCTTCAGCCGCGCGACGACGGCCTTGCGCGCTTCGGCGGTCGACAGGCCCATGAAGGCGTCAGGGATCAGGCCGTCGGCGGTCTGGACGATGCACGCCTTGGCATCGAGCATGTTGAGCATGTCGCGCGCTTCGATACCGGCGCGGCGGCCGACCTCGAAATCGTTGAAGTCGTGGCCCGGCGTGATCTTGACCGCGCCCGATCCCAGTTCGGGGTCGGCATGTTCGTCGGCGACGATCGGGATCAGGCGGCCGGTGATTGGCAGGCGCACCTGCTTGCCGATCAGCGCGGTGTAGCGCGCATCGTCCGGGTGCACCGCGACCGCCATGTCGGCGAGCATCGTCTCCGGCCGGGTCGTCGCGACCTCGATAAAGCCCGACCCATCGGCGAGCGGATAGCGCAGGCGCCAGAAGCTGCCCTTCACTTCGCGCGTCTCGACCTCCAGGTCGCTGATCGCCGTGCCGAGCCCGGCGTCCCAGTTGACCAGCCGCTTGTCGCGGTAGAGCAGCCCCTGACGGTACAGGTCGACAAAGACCTTCAGCACCGCCTTGCTGAAGCCCTCGTCCATGGTGAAGCGCTCATTGGCCCAGTCCATCGAGCAGCCCAGGCGGCGCAGCTGGCCGGTGATCTGGCCGCCGCTCTCCGCCTTCCACGTCCAGACCTTTTCGAGGAACTGGTCGCGGGTGAAGTCGGTGCGCTTCTGCCCCTTCGCGTTCATCTGGCGCTCGACCACCATCTGGGTCGCGATGCCCGCATGGTCGGTGCCGACCACCCACAGCGCATCCTTGCCCTTCAGTCGGGCATGGCGGACGAGAATATCCTGCAGCGTGTTGTCGAGCGCATGGCCGATATGCAGGTTGCCGGTGACGTTGGGCGGCGGGTTGACGATCGTCCAGGGCTCGGCATTCGGGCGGTCGGGGCGGAACAGGCCCTTTTCCTCCCAATGGCCATACCAGCGGGCTTCGATTGCGGCGGGGTCGAACGTCTTGGGCAGCTCAGTCATGACGCTGCCTTAATCAGCCTGAGGCTGGGACGCCAGATGCTATCAGGTCCGCGCGCCCGGCCGGTCGAGCACGGCGCGGATCCGCTCGTTGAGCTCGGCGCGGCGATAGGGCTTGCGGATCAGTTCGTAGGAGCGCGCGCCCTCGTCGATCGCCTCGTCGGCAAAGCCCGTGGTCAAGAGCACCGACAGGCGCGGATAATCCCGCCGCACCGCCTGCGCCAACGCCACCCCGTTCATCCCGCCGGGCATGAGGATATCGGTGAACAGCAGCGAGAAGTCGCTGTCCTCGGCCAGATGGTCGAGCGCCTCGCGCGCGCTGCGGGTCAGGACCACGTCATAGCCCAGATCCTCAAGCATCGACTTGCCCAGATCGCCGACATCCTCCTGATCCTCAACCATCAGGACGCGTTCGACCCCGCCGCTGTGCGCGGGCTGGGTCGGCGAGGGCCGCCGCTCGGTCACGCCCGCCGCGCGGGGGAAATAGAGCGACAGCACCGCGCCGCCCTCCTCGCCCGCCTCCACCGAGGCGAGCCCCCCCGACTGGCGCATGAAGCCATAGACCATCGCCAGGCCCAACCCGGCCCCCTTCCCCATCTCCTTGGTGGTGAAGAAGGGATCGAAGACCTTGTCGGCGATGGCCGGATCGATGCCGGGACCATTGTCGCCGATGCGGACCATCACATATTCGCCGGGTTCCAGATTGGCCGGTCCCTCGGGCTGGTCGGCGGACTGGATCATGTTGCGGGTGGACAGCATGATCTCGCCATGACCCTGGTTGCGCGCGATCGCCTCGCGCGCATTGGTCACGATGTTGATCAGCGCCATTTCCGCCTGGACCGGGTCGATCCGGCAATTCCAGAGATTTTCCTCCAGCTTCTGGCGGACCGCCAGCCCCTCGCCCGCCGTGCGGTTGATGATCGGCCGGAAATCCTCGATCAGCTGGTTGAAGTTGAGCAGCCGGTCGCGCAGCTCCTGCTTGCGGGCAAAGGCGAGCAGCTGCTGGGTCAGCGTCGCGCCGCGTGCCGCCGCCGCCGCGATCGCCTCGACCGCGCGCCGCCCGCTTCGGTCGCCCTGATCGACGCGGGCCTCCAGAATATCGGCATATCCCAGAATGACTTGCAGCAGATTGTTGAAGTCATGCGCGATGCCGCCGGTCAACTTGCCGACCGCCTCCATCTTCTGCGCCTCGTGCAAGGCATCCTCGGCCTCACGACGGCGCGAGATGTCGAGCTGGCTGCTGAAGAAATAGACCAGCTCGCCCGCATCGTCATAGACTGGCGAGACGAACAGCGCGTTCCAGAAGGTTGAGCCGTTCTTGCGATAATTGAGCAGTTCGACCGCGATCTCGTCGCGGCGTTCGACCGCCGCACGGACCTGCGCCACCACGTCGCGGTCGGTTTCCGGCCCCTGCAGGAAACGACAATTGGTGCCGAGGATCTCATCCTCGGAATAGCCGGTCATGAAACTGAAGGCTTCGTTGCAGAAGACGATCGGATTGTCGGGCTGGCGCGGATCGGTGACGATCATCGGCATGCGCGTCGTCTTGACCGCCGCGAAGAAAATGTCCGACTGGCCCGTATGCGGTTGCCGCGCGTCCGAGATGGGCGGTGACGACACGAGCGAGCGCGGCGATTTTTCCATCTCGGGCGTCTCGTCTCTCGCGGCCATGCGCTATCGAACCCGGTCAGGTCACGCGGGTTCCGCCCGCGCAACGGCACGGGCGGAAATCGACGGGAATTGCGTGGCTCAGCGCCCTTCGCGAGTGATCCGGGCAATCTCGCGCGCGACCATCGCCTCGACCATCTCGGGCAGGTTCGCGTCGAGCCAGTCGCGCAGCATCGGGCGCAGCATGTCGCGGACCAGCCCCTCCAGGGTGCCGTCGCTGCTCGGTTCGGGCTTGACCATCATACGGCTGAGCGCCTCCAGGGAACCACGGCTGGCCTCCGCCGCGCGAGGGCTGACGATCGCTTCCTCGCCGTCATCCGCCTCGATCCCGTTCTGCGCCGCCACGGGGGCTGCGGGTGCGGGAACGGGGGCCGGGGCGACCGGCTCGGGCTTGGCCGCCACCGGTTCGGGCGCGGGACGGGGTGCGAGTTCGGCGCGCAACGTCGATTCGGCGGCGCGCGCGGCGGCGGCCTCCACCTTCATGCGCAGCGGCATCGGGTCGCTGAGTTCGAGGACCTCGGGCGAATCCTCCTCGACGGCCGGTGACGGCACGGGGCGCGCAGGGCGACGCTGGCGCGTCGGGGCCTCCCCTTCTTCGGCGATGATGCGTTTGATCGAGGAGAGGATCTCCTCCATCGACGGTTCGGCGCTGATATCACCCATGACCGCAAACCCCATTTCAGCCCCCCAAGGCCCCCAAAGGCCGCAGCCGACCTTATTGCCGGCTTGGTGCCGATGCACCTGTGGTTAATGCGGGGCTTCTGTCAACAGGGGCGTTGACATCGGGGTCGAGCGGACGGGTGATGACCGCCGTCTGGGCGGGCGTTCCGGCGGTGGTCGAGGCCACCGGCGCGGGCTCGCCATCGCCGCCCCAGTCGTTGATCTTGTTGCGCACCCGCTTGTAGTTGGCGACCGGGTCGTAGAGCGCTCCGCCGTCCAGCCCCAGGTCGCGCGCCTCGGCATTGCCCATCGCGGCAATCAGCGCGAAACCGGCGACATAGGCATCGCGGCGCGCGGTGACGAGCGTCACCTGGCTGTTCAGCAGCTCCTGCTCGGCGTTCAGGATGTCGAGCACGGTGCGGGTGCCGACGCTATTCTCGGCGCGCACGCCCTCCAGCGACAGCGAGTTGGCGCGCACCGCCGATTCGGCCGACAGGATCACCTCTTGCGAGGATTGCCACACGGCATAGGCGGAGCGGACCTGCGCGACGACCTGCCGCTCGGTCGCGGTCGCATTCTCCAGCGCCTGTCCGCGCAGCGCCTCGGCCTGGCGGACCTGCGCCGCCGGGCGGCCGCCCTGGAACAAAGGCATCGACAGCTGCAGGCCGACCGTCGCGTTGACGCCCGAGGAGGGCACGGTGGCGACGTTCAGCGAGCCCAGATAGTTGAAATAGTTGCCGCTCGACACCGCCGACACGCGGGGCAGCCGGTTGGCGCGCGCGACGTCGATGTCATAGCGGGTGGCGTCCGCGCTGCGACGCGCCGCGATCAGCTGCGGATTCTGATCGAGCGCGATGCCGACCGCCGCATTGGGCGAGGCGGGCAGGCTGGGCAGCGCGGGCGGCTGTTCCAGCCCGACCGGCTCGACCCCGACGATGTTGATGTAATTCTCGCGGCTGGAAATCAGATTGGCCTGCGCCGATTGCAGCTGCGCGCGGGCCTGCGCCAGACGCGCCTCGGACTGGGCGACGTCGGTGCGGGTCAGGTCGCCGACCTGGAACCGGTCGCGCGAGGCGCGCAGGTTCGTCTCCAGCACATTGACGTTCCGGGTGTTGAGGTTGACGATCGCCTCGTCCCGGATGACGTTCATATAGGCGCCCACCACATTGGTGAACAGATTGGCCTCGACCCCGCGCAGCTGCGCCCGGCCCGCATCCACCCGCGTCTCGGCCGCGCGCACCGCATTCTTGACCGCCCCGCCCTGATAGAGCGGCACCGACAGCTGCACCGCGCCGGTCGCCGTCCGTTCGGGGTTCAGGAAGTTGTTGTTGGCAACCACGACATTGTCGGTGATCTGCCCGGTCGACTGGAGCGAGGGCAGCCCGCTGGCCCGCGCGATCGGGACATTCTCGTCCGTCGCACGCTGCGCCGCGCGCTGGCCGGTGATCGTCGGATTGCTTTGATACGCCCGTAGCATCGCCTCGCGCAACGTCTCCGCCGAAGCGGTGCTGCCGAGCAGCGCCGCCCCGATCAGGACACCAGAGGTCAGGCCGAGGTTAAGATACGGGCGCATAGACACTCAGAATTGGAAGGCGCGGGGACGGGCAAAGCCCGGCAGGATGGTGCATTCGGCATCGGCGAAGGGACGCACGCCGTGGCCGCCCTCGGTCCGGCGACCGCTGGCCAGCCGGGTAACGCCGTTTTCGACCAGACCCGTGACGATGCGGCCATCGACCTTGACCTGCTCGACCAGGGCGGCGGGCAGCTCCTCGACCGCGCCGTCGACGATCAGCACGTCATAGGGCGCACCGGCGGCATGACCGGCCTTGAGCGGGCCCTCGACCAGCGTGACCTTG
The DNA here is from genome assembly GCF_040544655.1 of Sphingomonas sp. 1185. NCBI lineage: Bacteria > Pseudomonadati > Pseudomonadota > Alphaproteobacteria > Sphingomonadales > Sphingomonadaceae > Sphingomonas > Sphingomonas sp. 1185. Next base: position 36,876 of record NZ_JBEPKL010000002.1, on the reverse strand, counting down.
CCCTGCCCGGCCAGCGCGGTGCGCGCGGCGGCGACCAGATCACCCTGTTCCTCGACCGCGACCACCTCGGCCACGATCTCGGCCAGCAGCGTGGCGGTATAGCCGGTCGCCGCGCCGATCAGCAGCACGCGGTCGCCCGCCTCCAGATAGGCCTCGGTCAGCAGGCGGCCGGTCGCCATCGGCAGGTTGATCGCGCGCCCCTGGCCCAGATCGAGCGTCCCGTCGCGGTAAGCCACGGGACGAAGCGCCTCGGGCACGAAGGTTTCGCGCGGCACGCGGGCCATCGCGGCGACGACGCGCTGGTCGCTGACTGCCGTGGTGCGCAGCTGGCTCACCACCATCGCGTGGCGCATCGCGTCGAAATTCGAGGAATCATTGCTGATCGTCATCATGGCCCATCCCTGTCGCACAACCGTTTTAGCCGTGCAATACACTAAATCAATCCTGCCGCTTCTATCGCGCGGGCCCGCCCTCGCCAAGCGGAGTACGCGATCAATGCGGGGTCATGACCTAGCGGGTTTTGCCAAGAATGCGACATTTGGATGAATGAGCGGTTGACGCCGCCCCAAAAGCTGCGCAAAGGGCGCGCCTCACCGCATCGAGGCGCGATGGCGGAGTGGTGACGCAGAGGACTGCAAATCCTTGCACCCGGGTTCGATTCCCGGTCGCGCCTCCAGTTTCCCCTGGAAATGGACGAACGATGCGGGCGGGCAGCGATACCTGCCCCGGACGGGGATATGCCGCCCGCTCCTGCCCTGCCCCCCTCGCCATGCCGGTTCGGAAAAGCGATGGACCCCGTCGCCCCGCAGCGCCTAGATCGGGTTTCTCGACGCTTTGCAGGGGGATATATGCGCAACGTAACGATGGCCGCGACGATCGCGCTGGCGCTGGGCGGACTGGCACCCGCCACGGCCCGGGCGCGCGACACGGCCGCGGCAGCCACGACGCGCGCGCCGGTCGACTATGACATCGCCTTCCCCCACCCCGAGCATCACGAGGCGCAGGTCAGCGTCACCTATCGCGGGCTGGACAGCGCCCCCGTCCGCTTCCAGATGGCGCGGTCCTCGCCCGGCCGCTACGCGCTCCACGAATTCGCCAAGAACGTCTATACGCTATCCGCCACTGACGGCGCGGGCCGCCCGCTGACCGTGACGCGCACCGATCCCTATGGCTGGACGGTCGCGGGGCATGACGGGACGGTCACGGTCCGCTACACGCTGTTCGGCGATCGCGGCGACGGCACCTATGCGCAGATCGATCCGACCCATGCCCGGCTGAACATCCCTGCGACCTTCCTCTGGGCAACCGGACAGGACGACCGCCCGATCCGCGTCCGTTTCCACCCCCGGCCCGACTGGAAGATCGCGACCCAGCTCGCCCCGACCGACGATCCGGCCGTCTTCACCGCGCGCGACCTGCAATATTTCATGGACAGCCCGGTCGAACTGTCCGCGCATGACGTGCGCAGCTGGACGGTGGCGGACGGGGCCAAGCGCTATACCATCCGGCTGACCGTGCATCACGACGGCAGCGCCGCCGATGTCGACCGCTTCGCCGCGATGGCCAAGAAGGTCGTCGCCCAGCAGATCGCGATCTTCGGCGCGCCGCCGCCCTTCGACTATGGCACCTATACCTTCCTGGCCGACTATATGCCGCAGATCAGCGGCGACGGGATGGAGCATCGCAACTCGACCGTCATCAGCATGCCCCGCTCGCTGGCGGCCGCGAATTTCCAGCAGATCCAGACGCTCAGCCACGAATTCTTCCACGCCTGGAATGTCGAGCGCATCCGCCCCGCCGAACTGGAGCCGTTCGACTTCACCCGCGCCAACGCCACGCCGTCGCTCTGGCTGGCGGAGGGCTTCACCCAATATTACGGCCCGCTGGCGGTGCTGCGCGCGGGCGAGATGCCGCTGGCGGATTATATCCGGCAATTGTCGGGAACGTTGAACGGCCTGCTGAACACCCCCGCGCGCCGCTATGGCGGGCCGCAGGAGATGAGCCTGCGCGCGCCCTTCGTCGATGCGGCGCAGTCGATCGATCCGACCAATCCCAATATCTTCGTTTCCTATTACCCTTACGGCGCGGTCATCGCGCTCGCGCTCGACCTGGAGCTGCGCCAGGCCTTTCCGCGGCTGACGCTGGACGATTACATGCGCCAGCTGTGGCGGAACCACGGCCGGAACGAGCGCCCCTATCGCCCCGACGATCTCCGCCGGGCGCTGGCACAGGTGACCGGCGACCAGGGCTTTGCCGACCGCTTCTTCGCGCGCAGCGTGACGGCCAGCGGGCTGCCCGACTTCGCGCCGCTTCTGGCGCAGGCCGGACTGACCCTGCGCCCGGCCCATGCCGACGCCGCCTGGGCTGGCGCGACGCCGGTCGCGGGGGAAGACGGCCTGACCCTGGCCAGCGCCACCGCACCGGGCACGCCGCTCTATGACGCCGGGCTCGACAAGGGCGACCGGATCGTCAGCCTCGACGGCAAGCCGCTGGCCGATGCCGGGACATGGACCGCCCTGCTCGCCGCCCATGCGCCGGGCGACCGCCTGCCCATCGTCTATCGCCAGCGCGGTGCCGAGCGCCGCACTACGCTGACGCTCGGCACCGATCCCACGATGCAGATCGTGCCCGACGAGACGCTCGGCCGGCCCCTGACGCCCGCGCAAGTCCGGTTCCGTCGATCCTGGCTGGGCGAAACATCGGTCGGCACGGCCCCCGCATCGCCCGCCAAGACGACGGGATGATGTCGTTTCGGATCGGGAACGGATTTCCGATCCGGGAAGTTTATCCATGTGTCTTTTTTCGGGGCCAGCCGCGTTCACGGCCCTTGCGATGGGGCAGGCGCCATGCGAATGCGCGTCAGGGAGCCAGTTTTGCTGCACAATCTCGACATTCCGACCCAACTGGCCGCGTATCTGGACCAGTCCCCGATTGCCCTGGCACTAGCCGATGCGCGCGACGACAATCCGTTGATCTTCATCAATCACGGGTTTCGCGAACTGACCGGCTATACCAGCGAAGAGGTGATCGGCGAGAATTGCCGGATGCTGCAACGCCATGCCGACAATCGCGAGGCGCGCGACCGGATCCGCGAATTTCTGGCCAATGATCGTCAGGTCAATGTCCGCACGACGCTGATCAACTTCCGCAAGGACGGCTCGCCCTTCGTCAACCTTCTGTACATGTCGAAGCTGCGCCAACTGGGCGGCGACATGCCCTATATCTTCGCCTCGCAATTCGACATCAGCCGTTCGCATCCCGACCGGCTGTCCGCCTATGACGCCGAGCTGGGACGCACGCTGGGACGGCTGACCCCGATCCTGGCGGAAAGCGGCATGGTCCTGGAGGGATCGCTGACCGCGATCGCCAATACCGCAGCGACCATCGCCCAGGCCAAGCTGACGCTTTCGGACCTCGACCGAGCGCCCTTTCCGTGAATGCGGGGCAGCCCGCCGCCGGGGATCACGACATGCCGAACCATGACAGCCTGAGCGTGCCGGTGGTCGGCATCGGCGCCTCGGCGGGCGGGCTGGAGGCGCTTCGCGAGATGCTGACCCCGGCGCGCGCGCCGACCGGCATGGCCTTTGTCGTCGTCCAGCATCTCGACCCCAATCATGAGAGCATGCTGGCGCAACTGCTCGACCGGCACACCAATCTGGCGGTGCGTCAGTGCGAGGGGTTGGAGCGGATCGAGCCCGATCACGTCTATATCATTCCGCCCGGCCGGGGACTGGCGATACGCGGCGGCGTGCTGGAGCTGACCGACTTCATCCAGCCGCGCGGGCTGCGCCGCCCGATCGACGATTTCTTCCTGTCGCTGGCCAGCGACCAGCAGGCCAATGCCGCCTGCGTCATCCTGTCGGGCACCGGCGCGGACGGCACGACCGGGCTGCGCGCGATCAAGGAAAATGGCGGGGTCAGCGTCGTCCAGAAACCCGAAAGCGCCCGCTATGACGGCATGCCGCTTTCGGCGGTCGGTACCGGCCTGGTCGATTTCGTAAAGCCCGCAGGCGAGATACTGGATTGTCTCCACGCCTTTTTCGCGCGTCGTTCCGGCGATCCCAAGGAGGAAGAGGCCGAGGTCGTCGCCGATCATATCGACGATCTGTGCCGGGTGCTGCGCAACGCCATCGGCCATGACTTTTCGGGCTATAAGCGCACCACGCTGGTCCGTCGGGTCGAGCGGCGGATGCACGTTCTGGGCATCGCGACGGGTTCAGCCTATCTGGCGCGGGTCAAGCAGGATGCCGACGAGTGCGAGGCGCTGTTCCGCGACCTGCTGATCAACGTCACCCGCTTCTTCCGCGATGCCGAGCTGTTCGATACGCTGAAGGCCAAGGCGATCCTGCCGCTGACCCGCGCGCGCGACCCGGACGAGGATATCCGCATCTGGATTCCCGGCTGCTCCAGCGGCGAGGAAGCCTATAGCATCGCGATGCTCTTCGCCGAGGCCGCGCGCGAAAGCGGACAGCCGCTGGCGGTGCAGATCTTCGCGACCGACATAGACGAGCAGATGCTCCAGATCGCGCGCGAGGGCAGCTATCCCGCCGCCGCGCTGGCCGACATTCCGGCAGCGTTGCGCGAACGCTACACGATGCCGCATGCCGAGCGGTTCACGATCAGCGCGCAGATCCGCGACATGATCCGCTTCTCCAACCACAGCCTGGTCAAGGACCCGCCCTTTTCGCGGATCGACCTGGTGTCGTGCCGCAACCTGCTGATCTATTTCGACGATCGGTTGCAGCAATCGGTGTTGCCGCTGCTGCATTATGCGCTGCGGCCGGGCGGCTATCTGTTCCTGGGTCCGTCCGAGAGCGTCGGGCGGTTCGACCATCTCTTCCCCGCGATCGACGGCCATGCCCGCCTGTTCGAGCGCTCGCCGGGCTCCCCCTCCTATCCGATCGACCTGCCCGGCGGGACGAGCCGCAGCATCCGGCGGCGCGGCGAGCGCGGCGAGCGGGACCATGGCGCGCCGATGGGCGAGGAGAGCCTGGCGGCCCGCCGCATCGTCGATCGCTATGCCCCGCCCAGCATGGTGGTCGATCAGGACGGCGGCATCCTGGCCGCGTTCGGCAAGCTCAGCCGCTATTTCAACTTCCCCGTCACCCGCGCGGGCGGATCGAGCGCGGTGACGCTGGCGCGGACCGGCCTGCGCGAAGTGATCGGCCCGATGCTCCGCCAGGCGCGCGACGCCCGCAAGCGGATCGCCGCGCGCGACGTCGCGGTGACGACCGAATATGGCGTCCAGAAGGTCGAGGTGATCTGCGATCCGCTGACCGACGGATCGCTGCTGTTCCTGTTCCGCGATACCGAGCCGTTCAGCCCGATCGAGGCGAGCGACCTGGCCGATCTGGAACCCGGCGACGATCATATCGAGGCGCTGGAGGACGAACTTCGCCTGACCCGCCACCGCCTGCGCTCGACGGTCGAGGAACTGGAGACGGCGAACGAGGAGCTGAAAAGCTCCAACGAAGAAATGATGTCGATGAACGAGGAGCTTCAATCGACCAACGAGGAATTGTCGACCGTCAATGACGAGCTGAAGACCAAGGTCGACCAGCTGACCGTCGCCAATTCCGACCTGCGCAATTTCTTCGAATCGACCGACCTGGCGGTGGTGGTGCTCGACCGGCATCTGCGCGTGCGCAGCTATACCGAGGCGGCGCGCTCGATCTTCCCGCTGCAACCCAGCGACCGGGGGCGCCTGCTGGCCGATGTGTCGACCCGGCTGAGCAACACCGACTATCTCGACGGCGCGGCATCGATCGCGGCGGGCGGATCGCCGTCGCAGCAGCGCGTCACGACCCGCGACGGCGCGCGGACGCTGTCGCTGCGCATCCTGCCCTATCGCACCCAGTCGGACGGCATCGAGGGGGCGACGCTGGTCCTGACCGACATCACCGAGGCGCTCGGCATGGAACGCGCGCTGGCCGCCGAGCGCGAGCGGCTGGACCTGGCGATCAAGGCGGGCGGCATCGGCGTCTGGGAATATCGCGGCGACACCGGCGAGACCTTTCTGGACGACACCGGCCGCGCGCTGTTCGGCCTGGGCGCGGAGGATGACGGGGCCCGGATGGGCCGCTGGCTGGAGCGGATCATGCCTGAGGATCGCGCCGGGGTCGAACTGGGCATGGCCGAGGCGATGGCCGGGAACGGCGATTTCGAGATGACCTTCCGCCTCGACATCGACGGCACCCAGCGCTGGATCAAGGGCTTCGGCCGCCGCGTCACCACCAGTCCGCCGCACCGCATGGTCGGCGTGTCGATCGACGTGACCGCCGAATATGCCATCGCCGAGACGCGCGAGCTGATGCTGCGCGAGATGAACCACCGGGTGAAGAACCTGTTCGCGATCATCTCGGGGATCGTGTCGGCGGCGGCGCGTTCGCATGAGGATGTCACCGAGCTGGCCGACGATGTCCGCGAGCGCATCGCGACGCTGGGCCGCGCGCATTCGCTGGCCTCGCCCGCGGGCGAGCAGCAGGCGATCGAGCTGCGCGCCTTGGTGGAGGCGACGATCGCACCCTATAGCGGCCAGTCGAAGATCGCCATCGACGGCCCGCGCCTGCTGGTCGACCGCCGCTGCCTGTCGCCGCTGGCGTTGATCCTGCACGAATGGGCGACCAACTCGGTCAAATATGGCGCGCTGGCGCACCGACTGGGCGAGTTGTCCATCCATTGGACGCTGGCCGGGGGCACGCTGTCCATCGAGTGGGTCGAAACCGGCGGTTCGCCGACCGACAGCGGCGCGGCGCACGGTTTCGGGACACTTCTCGTCCAGACTTCCTCACGACAATTGGGTGCGCGGCTGGAGCGGAATTACGCCGATGGGCGTTTCATTCTTAACTTAGCTCTACCTGAAACGGTCCTCGCGCATGACTAAAACGATTTTGCTGGTCGAAGACGAATTTTTCGTAGCCCTGGATATCCAGACTATCATCGAAGACGGCGGCTATGAGGTCGACGGTCCTTATGTCAGCGTCGAGGAGGTGCTGGCGCATCTCGACGGCGATCGTCCCAACCTGGCCTGCGCGATTCTGGACGTCCGGCTGCGCGACGGCGAGGTCTTTCCGGCGGCCGAGCGGCTGCGCGAGGCGGGCGTGCCGTTGATCTTCCATTCGGGTCATGCCGATGAGCAGGCGCTGCAAAATCGCTATCCGGGCTCGGCGGTGTGCGGCAAGCCCTGCTCGCCCTCGCTGCTCCGCCGCACGCTGTCGATGGCGGTATCAGGCCCCAGCGAAGGCGACCGCGAAGCCAGTTGAGGCGGGTCCGCGCTCAGTCGAACGCGCCCCGTCCCATCCGCCCGGTCGCGCGCAGCAGCGCGGCCTGCGCCGTCAGCACATCGACCTTCGCCCGCGCCACCGCCAGCTGCGCCGAGCGATAGCTCTGATCGGCGACCAGAATGTCAATGGTCGAACGGAGCCCGAACCCATATTCGGCGCGCACGCCCTTCAGCGCGAGGTCGGCGGCGGACAGCCCCTCCACACTGGCCTTCAGCCGTCCCTCGGCCGCGATCAGCGAGGCCCAGGCGGTATCCGCGCTCCGGACCGCATTGCGCGCGGCCGTCTCGACATCGAAACGCTCCGCCCGCCGCACCGCCTCCGCCTGCCGGACATGCGATGCGACCAGCCCCCCGGTCAACAGCGGCACCCGCAGGCCCAGCCCCGCGCTCGCGGCGCTGTCGAAGCCGGTCCAGCGGCCGCCCGCCACCTGCACCCCGCGCCCGTAATTTCCGGTCAGGTCGAGCGCGGGTGCGCGTTCGGCGCGGGCCTGATCGACCCGCGCCGACGCCGCCTCCACCCGCTGTCGCTGCGCCAGCAGCAGCGGATTGGCCGCCTCCGCCGCGCCGCGCGCATCGGCCAGGGTGCGGGGCAAGGCCGTGGGCGGCGCGATCGTCGCGTCGAGCGCCCCCGCGTCGCGCCCCACGACCGCGCGATAGCTCGCCGCCGCCGTCGCCGCCGCCCCTTCGGCATCGACGAGGTTGGAGACGACGCTGGCCCGCTGCGCCTCCAGCTGGGCGATGTCGGTGCGCGTCGCCTGCCCCAGGCCATAGCGCGAGCGGGCCTCCGCCACCTGTCGGTCGAGCCGCTCGATCCCGACCCGCGCGATCTCCACCGCCTGTTGCGTATAGAGCAGGTCGGCATAGGCGCCGACGACACGCTCGAGCACATCGGCCTCGACATCGCGCAGCGCCTCGCCCCCCGCCGCGACATCGCCGTCCGCCGCACGCACCGCCGCGCGCACCCGCCCGCCGGTCCAGATCGGCAAGGTCGCCGTCACCGCGCCGGTCCCGCTCGACGCGCCCGAACGCCTGCCCGTGTCGTCATAGCCCAGCCGGTCATAACCCGCGCCGCCCGTCGCCGCCGCGGTCAGCCGCCCGGTCGCGCGCGCCTGGTTGGGCGTCTCGGCCAGCGCCTCCTGCCGGGCGCGCGCGGCGGCGAGTTGGGGATTGCCGTCCCATGCCGCGGCAATGGCATCGCGCAGGGTTTCGCCCGACGCGGGCACGGCCAGGGCCAGCGCCGCCCCAGCCAGAAGCCACCGCCTAGTCATGACGCAGCGCCCAGGCCGGTGCCGCCCGGCTGGCCCGCAGCGACTGACCCAGCACGGTCAGCACCGCGATGGTCAGCGCCAGCGCGGTGGCGGCGAGGAAATAGAGCGGCGACAGGCTGATGCGATCCTCGAACCCCGCCAGCCATGTCCGCATCGCGACATAGGCGAGCGGCCAGGCGAGGAGATTGGCCAGGATGACGGGCCGCAGGAACTGTCCGACCAGCAGCTTCACGATGGCAGCCGACGACGCGCCCAGCGTCTTGCGGATCCCGATCTCCTTCACCCGCCGCTGGGTGTTGAACGAGGCCAGACCCCAGAGGCCGACGCAGCCGATCAGGACGGCTAAGCCCGCTCCGATGCCGAACAAGCGGGCCGCGTGCTCGTCGGCCTTGTAATAGCGGTCGAGACGCTCATCCGCTGTCTGGCCACCGAACGGTACCTGGGGCGCCAATCGCTGCCAGATGCTGCGGATCTGCGCCAAGGTCGCACGCGGATCGCCCGACACCCGAACGCTTGCGACGGTAACGGAGGATGGCGCCTTTGTCGTATAGTAATAATAGGTTGCGGCCGTCGGATCATGTGGCGATTCAAAGCGGACATTGGGAATGACGCCGATGATCGTGCGTGGACGATCACCCCCCACCGTCTTGCCGACCGCCTGCTCAGGCGACTTGAAGCCAAGTGTGCTGACCGCCTTCTGGTTGATGACGATGTTATTCCCGCCGCCGTCGGCCACCAGACTACGATCGTCGCTACGATGCGCGTCGTCGAACAATCGGCCGGCGATAGGGCTGACACCCTGCGTCTTGAAAAAATCGCGACCGACATCGACCCAATTCAGCATGGGTCCGTTTCCAGCCACACCTGGCAACGGCACATTGTCGCTGCTTTTGCTGCCGCTACCGCCCGGCACGAAATTGGATACGCCGACGGCGCGTACGTTCGGCAATGCCCTGATCGCCGCAATGATCGCGTCGGCACGCGTCGGTCCGATCTGATCGCTCGATAACGACGGAATGATCAGAAGGCCGTCGCGCCGAAAACCCCGGTCAGCGTTGCGGACATGCCAGGTCTGCGCCACCAGCACGGCCGTACCGATCATGAACGCGATCGCCAGACCAAACTGAAAGACGACCAAAGCCTCACGCGTTCGTGTGCCGGAACGGCCGCCACCGGGTGTACGCGACGAAGCGAGAACCGAGGCGGCGGGAAATTGGGCAAGAACCATTGCAGGATAGAAGCCCGCCGTGACACCGGTAACGACCACCAGCAACGCCAGCGCGGGCAGCACAAGCCGATACGGTATGGTCAGTGACAGGCCGCCCGCGGCATTGACCAGCGGCAGGCCTAGTTCGGCGAGGATCAGGCCGAACAATGCGGCCAAGGCAACCATCGATATGGCCTCGCCGAGAAACTGGCGGATCAGCGCGAAGCGATCGGCACCGAGCACCTTGCGCATCGCAACTTCACGGGCCCGCAGTCCTGATCGCGCAGTCGCAAGGTTCACATAGTTGACCAGCGCGATGAGCAGCGTCACGACGCCGACGACACCCAGCGTCACCACGGTCATGCGCTGCCCTTCGCCGACATCCGGGGCCAGATGGACTTTGGCCAAGGGGTAAAGCGCAATGCCGATCTGATCCGATGGACGACCATCCAAATCGTTCGCGCCATGCCGATCGATGAAGCCGGGCATTTTCTGCTCGAAACTCCGTGCCGCTGCCGACGTATCGAAACGCAGATAGGTCGTCAGCGCCGTGCTGCCCCAATGAGTCCATTGGGGAGAATGAGGCGTGCGCGGCAAGGGGACGAGAATCGTGAATTGCTGTTCGGTCGCATGGGGCAGGTCCCGGAACACACCGTTGACCCGATATTGCTTCGGCGCATCCCCGACGATCGTCATGGTTCGGCCGATAGGGTCTTGGTTGCCGAAATATTTGCGCGCGAGACTTTCGCTGATGAGCGTACCCGTCGGGCTTGCAAGACCCTGACGCCCGTTTCCCCGCACCATCGGCAGGTCGAATACATCGAAGAAGGACGGGTCGACTTGCGCGACATCCTCCTGTGTGGCGACGCCGTTGACCAGCACGCTGCCGCCCCCCTTGCCGCCGCTCAGTCGCGTGCCGATGACGCCGGGAAAATCACCCCGCAACTGGTCGAGCAGACCACCCATCGTCTCGGCCGACGGACCGTTGAACTCGCTGCCCTTCAGATTCCATACGGTCTCGACCAGATAAATCTTGTCATGGTTCGGCAGCCATTTCTCATACCCCGTCTCGAACCGAACATAGAGGCCCAGCACCAGGAACACGGCGATGCCCACCGCCAGCCCCCCGATGTTGAGCGCGGCATAGAGCTTGTGGCGCACAAGCGAGCGATAGAGCGAGAGAAGTGCGTAGCGGTTCATGATGACAGCCCCCCCGATAATCCCGGCTCAGCCGCAGGTGACGCGGGCAAAGCCGCTCTTGTCGATGCTGCATTGCGGGCGGCCGCTCACGACGACACGGGTCATACCGCTGGCGTCGATGGTCGCCGGTCCGTCGGCTTGCGCCCGCACGCCGCCCGTTCCGCTGGCATCGACCGACAGGTTGCGGGCGGACATGGCGGTGGTATCGACATTGCCGGTGCCGCTGCTGTCGATCGCCAAGGCTTCGACCGCGCCCGCCCCTCGGATCGAGCCGGTCCCGTTCAGCTCGAGCGACAGCCTGGCAATCCGGATGCCCTGAAGCATGGCGTTCCCTGTTCCGGACATGACGATCCCCACGCGCTGACTTCGCAGGCCCTCGACGGTCAGGTTGCCGGTGCCCGTCATGTCCGCCTGGAACTCCGCCGCCTCGAAGGGGCGAAGCCGAAAGGAGCCGGTGCCCTCCGACTCGACCGCCCGCAGGCGCGGCAGCGTGATTTCGAGCGTGACGCCCGGCCGCCTGGCGCGGCTGTCGCACATATGCTCGGGGCGGTCGACGATCAGCTTTTGCCCCCGCACCTCGGCGCGGATGACGGCCAGGGATATGGATGGCCCGATCGCCCTGACCGAAAAGTCGGAGCCGATCGTGACCACGGCACTGTCACACCCTTCGAGGGAAATCCGGTCGAACCCGCGCACATCGAAGCTGCGCGAGGTCTGGGCATTGTCCTGCGCGGAGGCGCCAACGGCGGCGAGCGAGAGCAGGGCGATGGCGGGGATCATGGTCTTCATCACAAATCCTTTCAGATCGCGCGCATGGCGCTGGCGACGATGCGGCCGTCGAGCATGTCGATGCGGCGCTTGGCGAGGTCGGCATGGCTGGGCGAGTGGGTGACCATCACGATGGTCGCGCCCGCATCGTTCAGGCCGGTCAGGATGTTCATCACCTGCTCGCCATTGGCGGTGTCGAGATTGCCGGTCGGCTCGTCCGCCAGGATCAGCTTGGGGTCGCCGACGATCGCGCGGGCGATGGCGGCGCGCTGCTGCTGACCGCCCGACAACTGGTGCGGGAAGTGGCGCGCGCGGTGGGCGATGCCGACCTTGTCCATCGCCGCCGCCACCCGGCCGCGACGATCCCCCGCATCGCTGCGATAGGCGAGGCCGAGCGCGACATTCTCCTCGATGGTCAGCTCGTCGATCAGGTTGAAGCTCTGGAAGACGAAGCCCAGCGTCTCGGCACGGAACTTCGCCAGTTCCTTTTCGTCCATCGCCGCCAGATCGCGGTCGCCGAACAGGTATCGCCCGCCCGTCGGCCGGTCGACCGTGCCCAGCGTGTTGAGCAAGGTCGACTTGCCACAACCCGAGGGGCCCATGATGGCCAGGAACTCGCCCGCCGCCACATGCAGGTCGATATCGTGCAGCGCGGTCGTCTCCACCTCGTCGGAGACATAGCGGCGCTGAATGCCTTCCAGTCGGATCATCTGTCGGTCCCCCTTATCGGATGTTCAGTATGTCGCCCTTCACGGACGATGTGTTGCTGGTGACGATGCGCTCGCCGGGGTTGAGGCCGGACAGGATCTCCACCTGTTCGGGATTGCGGCGGCCGATGCGCACGGTGCGGCGGCGGGCATGCGCGCCGTCGGGATCGAGGATGAAGGCCGAGCTGCCGCCCGCCTCCAGCCAGCCGCCGACCGGGGCGACCAGCGCGCGGCTCGCGGCGCCCAGCGTGATGCGGATGTCGATCGTCTGCCCGCGATTGAGCCCGGCGGGCGCGCGGTCGAAGGTCAGCTCGACCTGGAACCGCCCGTCCTTCACCGCGGGCAGCACCTTCGACACGGTCAGCCCGACGCCCTCCGAGGTCGTCGCCTTCTGGCCCACCGCAACACGGCCCAGATAATATTCGTCGACCTGCGCGACGAGCTTCCACGACCCCTCGCTATCGACCTGGCCCGCCGGATCGCCGGGCTTGAGCGTCTGGCCCGGCTGGATCGTGAAATTGGTCAGCCGTCCGCCTGTCGGCGCGCGGATGGTCAGCGCCTCCAGTCCGGCGCGAACCGCCGCCAGATTGCCCGACAGCCGCGTCTGTGTGTCGGACAGCCGCGCGGATTGGGTCGCGGTGATCCGCGCCTCGGTCGCGCGGCCGGACCTGAGCTGGGCGAGGCGCTTTTCCTGATAGGCGGCCTCCTCCTCGAAGCTGCGGACGCCCGCATCCGACAGAAAGCCCTGATCGTGAAGCTGGCGCCGGATACCCAGGTCGCGCCGCGCCTTGATGAGGTCATATTCGGCCTGCGCCACCTGCCCCGCGCGGTCGAGCTTGTTGCGCTCGATCCCCAGCCCCTCGCTCGCCACGCCGCCCAGCTGGCTGGCGATCTGCGCCTCGCGGGTGAGCACGTCGAGCTTGAGCTGCGGATTGGCGAGGGTGGCGAGCGGCTGTCCCTCGCGAACCATGTCGCCGTCCTGCGCCAGCAGCTTCTCGACCTGTCCGCCCGCCAGCACGCCGACCAGCGTGGTGACGCGCGGCGTCACCGTGGCGCGGACCGGCAGGTAATCGTCGAACGCGGCGCGCGTGACCTCGCCCGTGTCGACATTGGCGGCGGCGATGTCGGTCGATCCGGCGGCGGGCAGGAAGTGCCAGACCAGCCCCGCGCCGATCACCACCAGCATGGCGATCACGACCGCGCGGCGACGCCACCAGGGGACGGGCTTTCGCGCGATCCGCCGGTCCATCGCGGCCCCCGGCGGGGTCCCCGAAACGCCTCCGCCATCCCCGCTGGCGGAAGTGATTGCGCCTGTCATCTGTTCGGTCATCATGGGACGAATGTCACCCAGGACGGCCGAAAAACCTAAAGCCCTATGAAACCGCCACTTTCCCCGCCGACCGCCGAATCCGACCGTTCGCGTCCGGACAGCCTGTCCGGAAATGGACGGTGCGGGGTGTCGTCAAGCGCGCTGTCGATCCTGGTCATTGACGACAATCCGCGCATCGCCGAATCGCTGGGCATCGCGATCGAGATGGCCGGACACCGGCTGGATATCGCATCGGGGCCGGAAGAGGGCTTTTCCCGCCTGGCGGCGCAGCGGTACGACGCGATCCTGCTCGACCTCAACTATGCCGCCGGACGCACCGATGGCGCGGAGGGGCTGGCCATGCTCGCGCGGCTGCTCGCCGACGATCCGGCGGCCTGCATCATCGTCATCACCGCCCACAGCGGCATACGCCTGGCCGTCGCCGCGATGCAGGCGGGCGCGCGCGATTTCGTCATGAAGCCGTGGCGCAATGCCGAGCTGATCGCCAAGATCGAGGTCGCCGCCGCCCGCGCCGCCCCGCGCTCCGATCGTCCCCATGTCTATGGCGGCGAGGTCCCCGGCGGCGAACCCGCCCGGCTGTTGGGGGACAGTCCCGCGATCGAGCAGGTGCGCGCGCTGATCCGCCGCGTCGGGCCGACCCGGGCGGGGATCGTCGTCACCGGCCCGTCGGGCGCGGGGCGGACGCTGATCGCCCAGGCGGTCCACGCCGCCTCCGGTGATGCGGACCGGCCGATGGCGCGGCTGGACCTGCGCGATATGGCGGCGTGGGACCGGCTGGCCGGTGAAGAGGCCGGGACCTGGCTGTTGCGCCATCCCGACCGGCTGGACGAGGTCGCGCAGGCGCGGCTGCTCGATCGGCTGCCAATGGCGGCGCGCTTCATCGCGATCGCCGACGATCCGGGCGGGATCACCCCGGCGCTGGCGCGGCGGATCGCGACGGTGGAGATCGCCGCCCCCTCGCTCGCCCGGCGTCAGGCGGACATTCCCCTGCTCGCGCGCCATTTCGCCCGGATCGCGGCCGAGCGGCATGGTCGCCCCGCCCCACGCTTCACCCCGGCGGCGGAGGCGCTGCTGATCTCCGCGCCATGGCCCGACGAGGCGCGCGGCCTGTCCGCCGCGATCGAGCGGGCGCTGCTGCTGGGGGATGGTGGCGTGATCGAGGCGGCGCTGCTCGCCCCCGCCGCGCCGGTCGTCGCCGCCGCCCCGCGCTCCAGCTTCGACCTGGACGAAACCGAGCGGGGGATGATCGAGGCGGCGCTGATCGAGCATCATCACAACGTCACCCATGCCGCCCAGGCCCTGGGGCTCAGCCGGGGTGCGCTATATCGTCGCATGGCGCGCCATGGTCTTTGACGCGCCCACCCGGCGGGTCGTCGCCATCCTCCTGTCGGGACTGATGCTGACGCTGTTCGGCGGGCTGATGGTGGTGGCGTGGCAGAACGGCATGCTGGGGTCGATGCTGGGGCTGGGCCTGGGCACCGGCTGGCTGATCGGGGCGATCGGCTGGGCCGCCGCGCGGACACCCCTCCTGCCCCCCGCCCCCGCGCCCGCCGACATGGCGCCGCGCGGGCCGCCGCTCCATGCGCTGTTCGACCAGATCCCCTTGCCGCTACTGCGGATCGAGGGGCGATCGGCGCGGGCGCTCAACCGTGCCGGCCGGACGCTGTTCGCGACCGACGACCGCCTGCCATCGCCGCCGCCCGCGCTGTTCGAGCCGCAGGAAAGCCGGTTGCGGCATGAGGGGCGAAGCTGGCGGATCGAACGAGTCGAGGCCGGACCCGAGCGCGCGCTGGCCATGCTGATCGATGTCGAGGCGGAGCGCCGCACCGCCGAGGCGCATGCCGATAGCGAGATGATCGACATATTGGGGCACGAGCTGCTGAACGGCCTGTCGCCGATCGTGTCGCTGGCCGACAGCGCGGTGATGGCGGCGGAGCGGCAGGATGCGCGACTGCACGGCATCCTCGCCACCCTTGCAAGGCGGATCGAGGGGCTGGAGCGGTTCACCCGCGCCTATCGCACGCTGGCCCGGCTGCCCGATCCGGTCCGCAATCCGTTCAAGGTCGCTGAGTTGGCCGTCGATCTGGCGCGGTTGTTCGAGCAGCGCTTCGGAAGCGGGGTCGCGCTCTCCATGGCGGTGCCGGACGGACTGATCGGGCGGTGCGACCGCGATCAGATGACGCAAGCGCTCTGGGCACTCCTGCAAAACGCGGCCGAGGCGGCGCTGGGCGGAGCGGTCGCGCCGCAGGTGACGCTGACCGCCGCGATGGACGGGCCTAGCCTGCGCTTTGCGATTACCGACAGCGGCGGCGGCGTAGCGGGGCCGGAGCGCGCGCGGATCTTCCGCCCCTTCCACACCACCAAACCCGACGGGTCGGGCATCGGCCTGACCCTGGCCCGCCGCATCGCCCGCGCGCATGGCGGCGACCTGACGCTGTTGCCGGTGGCGACGACGACATTCGCACTGGCCATACCCGGCGAATAGGGCAACCTTGCCGCTTTACTTGTAGGACATAATAATCGATCCTGCCTCGAAATCACAGCATCGGGGAGCGGGAATGTCGGGCAGGATACCGGGATTGGGGCGCGGGCAAGGGCTTTTGCTGGCGTTGGCCAGCGTCGCCATCACTCCGACATGGGCGATGCCCGCCGCACCGACCCCTCCAGTGGCAGTGCCCGCCGATGACGCGACGGCGCTGGTGTACCGGGTGGCGGATGCGATCCGTCGCGATCCCGCGCTGACCGTGCCGATCCGGGGCAGCATCACCCTGCCCGATACCGCCGCCGATCTTGCCGCCACATCCGACGACCCGCAGGCCCGTCTCGTCACGATAGGCTGGCGCTCGTCGGCCCCGGCGATCCTGTCGGACAGCGACCGGGGCCGGGGCGACGTTCGGGTCCGCAAGGGCGTGGTCCATCGCGGCCGGACCGACCGCCGGGTTCGGCTGACCGCGACCGTCACCGCGCCGGGGGCCGCGCCGGTCATGGTCCCGCTCGACCTGACGGTCCTGGCCGCCGCCGCGCCGCGTCCCGCCGACATGAGCGCCTATATGTTCGTCTATTTCCATTCCGACACGGTGGAGGGCGAGAAGCTGCGCTTTGCGGTTTCGGACGGCAACAATGCGCTGCGATGGCGGGAGCTGAACGGCGCACGGCCGGTCCTGGAGTCGAGCAAGGGCACGATGGGCCTGCGCGATCCGTTCATCCTGCGATCGGCGGAGGGCGACCGCTTCTTCCTGCTGGCGACCGACCTGTCGGTGGGGCGCAGCGGCTGGGGCGGCGCGACCGACAAGGGCAGCCATTACCTGGAAATCTGGGAATCGACCGACCTCGTCCACTGGAGCGAGCAGCGTCATGTGAAGGTCAACCTTCCCCAAGCGGGCATGACCTGGGCGCCCGAGGCGACCTATGACCCGACGATCCAGGCCTATGTCGTCTATTGGACATCGACCCTGTTCACCGATGCCAGCCACCGGACCAGTGACGGCAATGGGCCGCAAATCCTGATCTCCACCACCCGCGACTTCCGCCATTTCACCCCGCCCCGCCCCTGGTTCAAGGCCGCCGACCTGCCCTTTCTGGTGAAAGACAAGGGCATGATCGACTCCACCGTGCTCAAGGACGGCGCGGACTATTACCGCTTCACCAAGGTGTCGGAGGTGTCGGGCTGTCCTTCGTCGGACATCATGGGTCAGCGTTCCCGCACGCTGCGCGCTACCGGCCATTCGGGTGCGTGGCACACCATCGACCGCTGCATCGGCCGAAAGGCGGGGACGCCCGAGGTCGAGGGGCCGAGCGCCTTCGTCGCCAATCCGGGCGACACCAGCGGGTTCCGATATTTCCTCTGGGTCGATAATTATGGCGGCGTCGGTTACATCCCGCTCGCCACCCGGTCGCTGCGCGGCACCATCCGATGGACCTATCCCAAGGATTTCCGCCTGCCCGCCTCGCCGCGTCACGGCTCGGTCCTGTCGATCACCGCCAAGGAACGGGACGCGCTGGTCGCCCGCTGGAGCCCCGCCGCGCCGACCAGCGGTGCGGAGCGATGAGCGGGTTGCTTCGCGCCGCCGCCTGGCCGCTGATCGTCATGGCCGCCCCCGGCTCCGCCCAGCCGGTCGCGGCGCAAGCGTCCCCCTGGATCGTGCCGCCGGTCATGGCATCGGGCAGCCGCCTGCCCGTCTCGCCCGAGGGAGCGATACGCTGGTCCGCCGACCGACCGGTGCTGGATGGCGATCGCCTGGTCCTTCGCGGCGATCGGCCGGTTCGCGTCACGCTGACCGGGCGTCGCGTCACGGCCGGGGCCGGGGCCGAGGAGAAGCGCTTCACCGTCACCCTCCTGCCCCGATCCGCGCCGCGCCTGTCGGCCTATGGTCGCAGCCCGACCGATGCGCATGACGCGAACCAGCCGATCATCGCCCGCTCGGTCCATCTGGCGCTTGCCACCGGCGATGGCGCCGCAACCCCGCTCAACGCGAATTACGGCATCCTCTTTCCCATCGGCGAATATGTCGGGGTCGACCGGGTCGAGCATCGCGGGATCGTCACCCCTTCGCTGTTCCATTTCGCCGATGGCAGCCTGGGCGTCATCGCAACGCGGGTCGATCTGGCGGGAAAGCCGGATAAGTCGCAGCGGTCGAGCGCGCTGGTGTTCAAGAGCGATCCCGCCAGTCCCGCCGACTTCACCGAACTGGGGCTGATCGACCTTGGCACGACCGGCGGCGTCGTCGCCCCGCGTGCGATCTGGGACAGTGCCGCGCGGCGCTATCGGGTCGCCTGGCGTGACGATGCGGGCAAGCCGCATTGGGCCAGCGTCGCCGATCTGGCACGGACCGAGCGGGTGGCGACGCCCTTCTTCCCCGATCATGATGGACGCCGGATGCGCATCGTCGCGGCGGGCAATGTCGGTGCGGTGCAGGCGGGCGAGGTCGCCGGAATGGCGGAGGACGACGCCGCCCTGCCGCTCGACAGCCGGACCGCCGCCGCGCTGGCCGATCGCTATGGCCGGATCGTCAATCTGCGAGCCATGGTCGACCCGCGCCGCATCACGATCGCGCAAATCCCCCAGCTGGCGAAAGCGCGGGCGCGCCTCACCTATTCGGACGGATCGTCCGCGACACGGGGCGTCGACTGGGACTCCGCCGATCTGGCGCGGGTCGCCCGCGGCGGGCCGGGGCATTATGTCGTGCGGGGGACCGTCCGCCAGCCCGTCTATCCGGCCATCTTCGCCTATAACCGCGCCGATCCGGTCATCTATCCCTACGCACGGGACGGCCGGGTCCGTTATCTGTTCATCGCGACCGACGATACGAACAACGACAATGTCGGATCGGTCCATCTGCCGATCCGGGTCGCGGACAGCATCGCGGCGCTGGCCGACGACCATGGCGGGCGGGGGCGCGAGGTCGACCTGCTCAACCGCCTGACCCGGCGCGACCGTACCGCCGAGGGACGCGTGATCGCCGGATGCTATTGGGCGCCCGAACTGCACGAGATTGGCGGGCGGCTGTCCATCCTGTTCGCGCCCTGCTTCAACCCCAAGGACGATCAGTCGAACAAGGACGGCGCCTGGGACCGGGTGGCGTCGCATATCATGCAGTTGCGGCCCGGCGGCGATCCCGCCGACCCCGCCGACTGGTCGCGGCCCGCCGCCATTCGAAAGGCGGACGGATCACCGCTGGGTCGCGCCGAATTCGCCCGCAACATCAGCCTCGACATGTCCTATGTCACGATCGGCGGGAAGGCCTATTACACCTGGTCGCAGCGCTATCTGCCCGGCCAGGGCCCGCTGGGCGATCCGCTGACCTGGATCGCACGGGTCGATCCGGCGCATCCCACCCGCCTCACCTCCACCCCGCGCCCGATCGTCGCGCCGACACGGTCCTTCGAGGAAAATCTGTCCGAAGGGGCCTTTGCCCTCCATCATGGCGGACGCACCCATCTGATCTATTCCAGCTCGGGGGTCAGCCCGACCTATGTCGTCGGCGGCGCATGGCTCCGCGACGGGGAGGACCCGACGCGGATCGACAACTGGCACAAATGGAACGCGCCGCTCCAGCATAGCGAGCCGATGCCCAAGGGCGTCGTCGACTATCGCCGGTACGAACAAGGGGTCGGCCACGGCGCATTCACCACCGACGAGGACGGGAATCCGCTCTACGTCTATCACAGCTGGGGCGACGGGGTGGGCGGCAATGGTCGCGACACGCGCCTGCGCCGGGTCCATTGGGCCGCCGATGGTCGCCCCGTCCTCGACATGACCCGTGACGAGGAGGTCGCGCCGTCGCAGCGGAGCGTGACGATGCGGGTGACGGTCACGCGCGGCAAGGCCCGGCGATGACGCCCCGGTCCGCCCGCTTGCCGGGTGACCGCTTTTCCCGCAAGCTGCCGAAATCATGACACTCTCCCGCCGCTCCGTGCTTGCCGCCGGTCTCGCCATGCTCGCCGCGCCCGCGGGTGCGGAGACGACCCCGCGCCTCCGCCGCCTTTCGCCGCGGCTCGACCGGATGATCGCGCCGGGGAGCGAGCCGGAGGTGATCGCGACCGGCATACGCTGGGCCGAGGGGCCCTTATGGGTGCCGCGTGGCGGCTATCTCCTCTTCTCCGATCCGCCCGCCAATATCGTCCGCCGGTGGCAGCGCGGCCGCGCGGTGTCGGTCGTGCTCGATCCGTCGGGCGCACCGGGCACCGATCCGGCGCTGGTCCGCGAGCCCGGCGCCAACGGGCTGGCGCTGGACGGGGACGGCGCGCTGTTGATCGCCAATAGCGGCGGGCGATCGATCGACCGGGTCGACCTGACCACCGGCCGCCGCATCGTGCTGGCCGATCGCCATGCGGGCAAGCGCTTCAACAGCCCCAACGATCTGCATGTCGCGCGCGACGGGACGATCTGGTTCACCGATCCACCCTATGGCCTGAAGGACGGCGACACGTCGGCGCTGAAGGAACAGACGGTCAACGGCGTCTATCGCCGCCGCCCCGATGGCCGGATCGACCTGATCGACGGCGATCTGACCCGCCCCAACGGCATCGCCTTGTCGCCCAACGAGCGCCGCCTCTATGTCTCGGTTTCGGACGAAGCCGCGCCCCGGATCATGGTCTATGATCTGGACGCCAAGGGCATGGCGCGCGGGCGGCGCGTGCTGCTCGATGCGCGGTCGATGCTGGCGGCGGGCGGCGCCGGACTGCCCGACGGCATGAAGGTCGCGCGCGACGGCACGCTGGTCTGCTCGGTGCCCGGCGGCATGATGCTGATGACACCGGAGGCCGAGCCGCTCGGTCTGATCGAACAGGACGCGCCGATCGCCAACTGCGCCTTTGGCGAGGGCGGCCGCGCGTTGTTCCTGGCGGCGAACGACCGCATCCTGCGCGTGGCGCTCCGCCCGGGCTGGCATGGATAAAGCCGTCCGGCGCGGTCCGGCATCAGCAGCGCCGCGCCCCACTCACGGATCGCCATCCGGCATGCTTTCATGACCGGGCGCCATGCCGAACGCGAACGGCCGACCGGGTCGACCGCGCCGCCGAATCGCGTTGTCGTGCCCGGTGACCCAACCGTGTTATTTTGTCTGATGAAAAGGCTGCAACGACTCATTTCCGCTTCATCGGCACTCGCAGATGGTCGGCAGGAACATCAGCGACGCTCGCCACTATGCGCAAGACACAGCCGTTTTCACAATTTTTCTGCTGAAAAATGAGCGATTTGCTTCCCCATCCTTAATCTGAGCAGGTGACGGGCCGCAACTTCTATTTGTCAGTCATTTGCCGATATGGCATGATCCCAGTCGAGCCGCGAAGAGCGGCCGGACATTGGGGGAGGATATATGCGAGATTTGCAATCGCGCTGGCTGATCGGTGCATCCATGGCGGCTCTGGCCATAAGCGGGTTCAGCGGTGGCGCACAGGCGCAGACCGGCGACGCGACACCGATGCAGGGCGGCGGCCTGCGCGTCGAGGCGGGCCGCGACCCGACCAAGCCCACGGGCGCACTGAACGCCACCCAGGTCGCGCAGGGCGTCTCCGACCAGGACATCGTCGTCACCGGCGTGCGCGAGTCCCTTCGGTCGGCGCAGGCGCTCAAGCGCAACGCCAATCAGATCGTCGACTCGGTGCAGGCGCAGGATATCGGCAAGCTGCCCGACGCCAACACGACCGAGGCGTTGCAGCGCATCACCGGCGTCCAGATCCAGCGCCGTTACGGCGAAGGCGCGACCGATTTCGACCACCGCACCTCACCCGCCATCACCGTGCGCGGCCTGACCCAGGTGCAGAACTTCCTCGACGGCCGCGCCATCTATTCCGCCTCGGGCGGTCGCGCCTTCGATCTGGAGGGGATTCCGCCCGAATTGCTGGCGGGCATCGACGTGTACAAGAACGCCCCCGCCAACATCATCGAGGGCGGTGTGGGCGCCGCGGTGAACCTGCGCACCCGCCTGCCCTTCGACAAGCCCGGCCAGACGATCAGCGGCACCATTCGCGGCAATTACTATGACCGTGCGGACAAGTTCGGCTATTCCACCTCGGGCCTGTACAGCAACCGGTTCGACACCGGCATCGGCGAGATCGGCTTGCTGGTGAACGCGGTCTATTCGACCAGCTATTACCGTCAGGACGGCATCCTCGCCAATCCGCAGCAGCCGATCCCCGCCGGATCGATCGCGGGCGCGCCCGCCAATGCCAAGGCGCCGATGGGCATGCAGGTCTATGACGATCTGGGCGACCGCCGCCGCCTAGGCGTCGCGACCGCGATCCAGTGGCGCGCCGCCGACAATCTGCTGATCACCGGCCAGTATCAGCTCGCCAAATACTGGTTCAACCGGCGCGGCGCCTATTTCTACACCGTCAATGGCGGCAGCCAGTCGAGCCCGCTGCCGGGGTCCAATTTCACCTTCAACAAGGATGGCTACGCCACATCGGGGTCGCTCCAGGGCCAGAATTTCGAGTCGGGTCGCTTCGACCAGCAGCTGTGGAGCCAGAGCCAGAATTTCACGCTGGGCGCCGACTGGCAGGCGACAGACCGCGCCAAGGTGCATTTCGACGTCCAGTATCTGAAGAGCTATTACAACGCCGATCGCAACGGCCATGTCCTGACGCTGTTCACCGCGACCGGCCAGAATACGACGACCGGATCGCCGCATCCGTCGACCATCGATTTCGACCTGCGCGGCAGCCGTCCACAATGGGATGTCCGTGACAAGGCGCTGCTGACCAACCCGGCCAATTACGCCACCCCCTATATCGCCGACGCGTTGCAGCGGAACGACGCCGACACGCTCGCGCTGGCCTATGACATCGACTATGACCTGGAGGGCGGCTTCCTGCAGAAGCTGCGCGGCGGCGCGCGCTATTCGGACAATTCGATCAACCTGCGCGGCACCTGGAACGGCGTCTGCCTGTACGCCACCGGCCCCGACCCGTCCTGCTCGGCCCCCGACGGCACCGCGCTCATCCCGCTCAGCCGCAATCCGCAGCTGGCGATGCAGGGCCCGTCCAAGAATTTCTTCGACGGACGCACCGTCACCGGCGGGCTGCTCTATCCCGCCTTCCCGGCGGGCGACGGGGTCTGGGCGCAGACCAAGGCGCTCTATGCGCTGTTCGGCGCCAAGACGAAGGACGCGTTCACGCCGGGCGACCTGAATGCGCAGACCGAAAAGACCTATACGGTCTGGGGCGCGGGCGACTTCGCATTCACGGCGGGCGGCGTGCGCTTCGACGGCGGCGCGGGCGTCCGGCTGGTCAAGACCGACCTGACCTCGTTCGGGACCCAGTTCAATTCCAACGGCACCACCTCGCCGCTGGCGGTCCAGAAAAGCTATACCCGCGCGCTGCCCAGCGTGAACATCCGCGCCCGGCTGACCGACGAGTTCCAGATGCGCTTCGCCTATTCCAAGGGGCTGGCGCGGCCGAACTTCGACCAGCTATCGACCAACCTGACGCTGAACAATCCCAACCAGGTCAACCCGATCACCGGCCGCCCCAGCGCCAGCTCGGGCAATCCGCGCCTGAACCCGATCTCTTCGGGCAATTTCGACCTGACGGCGGAATGGTATTTCGCGCCGACCGGCTCGCTGACCGGCGGCCTGTTCTACAAGAAGGTCGACGGCTTCCTGGCCAGCGGCGTGGTCGTCCAGAATTTCCAGGGGCGCGCCTATGACGTCAGCACGGTGCTGAATTCGGGCAAGGGCACGATCAAGGGTGCCGAGATCGGCTATCAGCAATTCTTCGACTTCCTGCCGGGGCTGCTCAGCGGGTTCGGCGTGCAGGCCAACTATACCTATGTCGACTCCAACGTGACCAACCCGTTCGCGGTCGCCGGATCGGGCATGTCGACCCAGCTGCCGCTGGAGAAGCTGTCCAAGCATAATTACAATCTGATCGGCCTGTACGAAAAGGGGCCGCTGACCGCGCGCCTCGCCTATAACTGGCGGTCGAGCTATCTCGACCAGACCTTCGGCGCGGGCACCAACCAGCCGCAATATGCCAAGCCCTATGCCTCGCTCGACGCCTCGGTCAGCGTCAATGTGAACAGCCATATCGCGCTGTCGGCGGATGCGGTGAACCTGACAAACCGCATGAACGTCACCTATATCGGTACCATCGGCCAGCCGCTGCAATATCAGCTGAACGACCGCCGCTTCGGCCTGTCGCTGCGCGCGACCTATTGATCCCCGACTGCCGGCATGTCCTTATCGCAAGGACATGCCGGTATTTTTTGCGGGACGATCGCCATGGCCACCTTGCCGCCCCCGGCATTCTCCTTCTTCGGCGCCGAGGCCGCCTTCACCCTGTTGCGGATCGGGCGGGAGCGCGAACCCGTGCTGATCGTCGACCGGGCGTCGGGGCAGATGGCGGCGCTGCGCGATTTCGCCGCCAGCCGCTCCGCCTTCGCGCCCGCTGCATCGGTAAGCAGCGGCTATCCCGGCCTGCTGGGACCTGCGCCGGTCGCCTATATCGATGCGATGGTGCGCGCGGTGCTGCCGCTGATCGCCGCGCATTTCACCGGCGCGCCGGTTCGTCCGGCCCGTGCCCGCGGCAATTTCTCGCTCGTCACCACGCCCGCCGCCGATCTGAGCGAGGATCAGCGCGCGCCGCATGTCGACACCGCCGACCGCCTGCAATTCGCGACCGTGCATTTCCTGTCGGCCGACCAAGCGGATGGCACCGCCTTTTTCCGCCACCGCGCGACGGGGTTCGAGACCATCGATGCCGCGCGCCTGCCTGCCTATCAGGCGGCGCGGGCGACGGACCCCGCCCCGCCGCCGGGCTATTGCACCGGCGACGACCCGGCCTTCGTGCGGATCGAGGCGATCCCCGCCCGGCCCGACCGGCTGATCCTCTACCGCGCGGCGCTGCTCCATTCGGGCCAGATCACCGCGCTGCCCGATAGGGCGGCGGACCCGCGCCATGGCCGGTTGACCGGCAATCTCTTCCTGCAATGCCGGATGGACGCATGAGCCGACGCGACGACCAGGACGGACCGATCGCCCGGATCGCGATCATCGGCGGCGGGACCGCCGGATGGATGGCCGCCGCCGCGCTGGCCCGCGTGCTGGGACCGCGGGGCCCGGCCATCACGCTGGTCGAGTCCGAGGAGATCGGCACCGTCGGCGTCGGCGAAGCGACCATCCCCCCGATCCAGGCGTTCAACGCGCTGCTCGGCATCGACGAGGACAGCTTCGTCCGCGCCACGCAGGGCACGTTCAAGCTGGGCATCGAGTTCGTCGACTGGCTGCGTCCCGGCCATCGCTATTTCCACCCCTTCGGCGTGCACGGCGTCGACCGGGGCGCGGTGCCGTTCGAGGCGATGTGGCAGCGGTTGCGGCTGGCGGGCGAAGCCGCGCCGCTAGAGGCCTATTCGATCTGCGCGGCGGCGGCCCGGGCGGGACGGTTCATGCGGCCGCAGCCGGGCAATACTCCGCTGGCCCATATCGGCTATGCCTTTCACTTCGACGCGGCGCTCTATGCGCGGTTCCTGCGCAGCCATGCCGAAGCGCAGGGCGTGGTCCGGCAAGAGGGCCGCGTGGTCGAGGTGGCGCGCGACGCCCGGCCGGAGCGCATCGCGGCGGTCGTGCTGGCCGACGGCACCCGTATCGCCGCGGATCTGTTCATCGACTGCACCGGCTTTCGCGGCTTGCTGATCGGGGAGACGCTGGGCGCGGGGTTCGAGGATTGGGGCCATTGGCTGCCCAACGACCGCGCGGTGGCGGTGCCGACCGCTCCGGCGGGACCGCCTGTCCCCTTCACCCGCTCCACCGCGCATGGTTCGGGATGGCAGTGGCGCATCCCGCTTCAGCACCGGACGGGCAACGGCCATGTCTATGCCAGCCGTCATATCTCCGACGACGAGGCGACCGCGACGCTGCTCGCACATCTGGACGGCGAGCCGCTGGCCGAACCGCGACTGCTCCGGTTCCGCACCGGGCGCCGCGACCGTTTCTGGATCGGCAATTGCGTGGCGCTGGGGCTGGCGAGCGGGTTCATGGAGCCGCTCGAGTCGACCAGCATCCACCTGATCCAGGCGGGGATCGCGCGCCTGCTAGAAATGCTGCCGACCCGTGCGTTCGAGGCGGCGGATACCCGGCGTTACAACCGGCTGATGGCGGCCGAGTTCGAAAGCATCCGCGACTTCCTGATCCTGCATTTCCACGCGACCGAACGGCGCGACACCCCCTATTGGCGGCAGCTGGCGGCGATGCCGATCCCGGACTCGCTGGCCGAGCGGATCGCGATCTACGACCGCACCGGGCGCGTGTTCCGCGAGGGCGACGAACTGTTCACCAAGACGAGCTGGCTGGCGGTGATGGATGGACAGGGACTTCACCCCGGCACCTATGACCCGATCGCGGCGGGCATCCCGATCGAGGAACTGCGCGCGCGGCTGGAGCGGATCGCGACCGTGACCCGCGCGGCGGTCGGCCATATCCCCGCCCATGCCGACTTCATCGCCCGGCATTGCGCCGCCGGGCGGTAACGGGTCGGTTCGGGGCGGGACGATCAGGCATGACGCCTGTAACGGCGATCCGACCTAGCGGTTGTACGCCACCATGTGACGCAGGAACGCGTCCGCCTCCAGGGGGCGGGCGATCAGGTAACCCTGTGCCTGCGACCAGCCATGCGCGCGCAGCCATTCGAGCTGTTCGGGCGTCTGCACGCCTTCCGCCGTCATCGTCATCGCAAAGGCGCGTCCCATTTCGCACGCCGCGCGCACGATCGAGTCCGACTGGGGCGATCGGCCGATGTCATCGACGAAGCAACGATCGAGCTTCAGCTTGTCGAAACGGAAACGACGCAGATAGGAGAGCGAGGAATAGCCCGTCCCGAAATCGTCGAGTGCGATGCGAACGCCATGCCGGCGCAGGCGATGCAGCTTTTCCATGGTGCCGTCGCTGTCGCTCATCAGGATCGACTCGGTGATTTCCAGCTCCAGCCGCTCCGCCGCCAGCCCCGATCGCGACAGCGCGGACAGCACCCGCGACGGCAGCAGGTCGTCGCGCAACTGCACGCCCGACAGATTGACCGCGACGGTCGCATCGCCGGGCCATTTCACGGCATCGCGGCATGCCGTCGCCACGACCCAGTCGCCGATCGCCACGATCTGGCCGGTTTCCTCGGCCAGCGGGACGAAATCGGCGGGCAGCACCTCGCCACGGGTCGGATGATGCCAGCGGAGCAGCGCCTCGGCCCCCGTGATCCGACCGGATTTCAGGTCGAGCAGCGGTTGATAGACCAGCCGCAATTCGTCACGCGACAGCGCCGCTTCCAGATCATATTTCATGACCTGACGGTCGCGCACGCGCGCCGCCATCGGGCAGTCGAAGACGCGGATCGTTCCCCTTCCCGCCTCCTTGGCGCGGTAGAGCGCGATATCGGCCGATTTGAACAGCTCGTTCGCCGAGCCTTGCGCCTGAACCGAGGACGCCACGCCGATACTGGCCGCCAGCCGGATCGCCGTATCCTCCAGCGGGAAGGGCGCGGCGAAGCAGGCAAGCAGCCGATGCGCCAGCGCGATCGCGCTGCCCCCCGCCGGATCGGGCCAGTGGATGACCGCGAACTCGTCACCGCCCAGCCGCGCGAGCACGTCCCCCTCGCCCATCACCGACCGAAACCGCTCCGCGACCGCGCACAATACCGCATCGCCGACCGGATGGCCCAGCGTGTCGTTGACCTCCTTGAACAAATCGAGGTCGAGCATGAGGACATCGACCGGCCGTTCGGTCCGCCCGGCAAAGGCGCTTTCCAGCACCTGGTTGAACAAGGTCCGGTTTGCCAGCCCGGTCAGCGGGTCGCAATGCGCCAGCCGGACGAGCCGCTCGCGGTCGCGTATCCTTTTGGTGATGTTGCGAAAGAAGATCGCCAGTCCCTCGGCGACCGGACAGGCGTGGATATGCAGCCAGATATCGGGGTCGGACAGGTGCATCTCGAACCGCTTGGGCTGGCCGGTGCCGATCGCCACCTTCAGGCGCTGGGCCAGGTCGCTCTTGCGATACTCGGCGAAGCGATCCCAGACCGCGTCGCCGACCGCCGCCGCGCGGAACGGGCGAAAGAATTTCGACGCCCGCGCATTCAGATAGGTGATCCGCCAGTCGCGATCGATGACGACCACGCAATCGGTCGTGCTTTCCAGCACGTTGCGGGTAAAGGCCGCGCTTTCGCTCAGCGCCTGCTCGGCCATGACGCGATCATGGATATCCTCGATCGTCCCGTACCAGCGATAGATCGAACCATCCTCCCCCAGACGCGGGGCGGAGCGGGTGTTGAACCAGCGATAGGCCCCGTCCTGCATCCGCACGCGCGCATCGACCCCCGTCGAGGCTCCGGTCGACAGGGCCCGCTGCCACGCCGCGGCGATGACGGGCAGGTCGTCGGGGTGAACCGCGCTGGTCCAGCCCTCGCCCAATATCTGTTCGGCCGTGCGCCCGGTCAGGGTCAGCCAGCGCGGGTCCACCTCGCGGATGCTGCCGTTCGGATCGGCGGTCCAGGGCATCTGGCGGCTCAACATGCGGGCATGCGCGCCATGATCCGCCAGTTCGTGCAGTTCCTGCCGCGTCTCGGCCAGCTGATCGCGCAGCCGGGCGGTGGTGGCGGCGCTCTCCGCCTCGCGCTGCCACAGGGCTGCCGCGTCCGCCGCCAGCCGTTCGAGCAGTGCTGACGACCGCGCGTCCCAACGCCGTGGCCCCCGGTCGCCGAGCGCCAGCACCCCCGCGCATCCGCCATCCGCGCGCATCAGCGGTGCCGCAGCCCGAAAGGCCGTGGTGCCGCCGTCTTCCTGCACTTCGAGCACTTTCACCGCGCGACGACGCATCACCTCGTCGTGCAGAATGCGTTCGTCATCCCGATCCTCGCCCCGCGATCCTGCGACGAGGCGGTATTCGCCCCCCTCTTCCAGCAGGACAAAGGCATGGGGCATGGCGAAAAGCTGCCGGGCCAGCGCGCAGAAGCGGGAAAGCGCCGTGCCGCCGTCCACGTCCGATCCGTCCATAGAGCATGCAGCCAAGAGGCGATCCTGGTTCCAAGAAAAGCGGGAGAAAGGGTCAGGCCCGCCCGAGGCCGAGCGCGACGGCCGCCTCCATAAACTATGTTAACGCGGAATACCGCATCGCCATTTGCGGCCGAAAGGGCCGGTTTGTCCCACTCGGGGGCAGGCCGCCCGCCATTCGGGCTTAGTGGTGGGCCGCCGCCACCTGCGCCACGTCATTGGCTGCGGCCGGTCCGGCGGCCACGCGCAGGGGATCCGCCACCAGGCCGGGTGCGGGGCGGCCATAGAGGAACCCCTGCCCCAGCTGACACCCCAGGTCGCGTAGGCACAGCGCCTGCGCCTCGCTCTCGATCCCTTCGGCGACCACGACCTTGCCCAGACCGGTGCCCATGCCGACGATCGCCCGGACGATCGCCATCGTCCCCCCCTCGGACTGCTCGATGCTCGACACAAAGGAGCAGTCGATCTTGATCCGGTCCACCGGCAACCGGCGGAGATGCACCAGCGAGGCATAGCCGGTGCCGAAATCGTCGAGCGCGATCGTCACGCCCGCATCGTGCAGGATACGGAGATTGGCCAATATCGTGTCCGCCGTCCGGTCGAGCATCACCCCTTCGGTCACCTCGACGCACAGTCGCGACGCCGCGATACCGTGATGCGCGAGCCGGTCGAGGACATTGCGCGCCGAGCGCGGGCCCGAGAGCTGGGCCGAGGTGAAGTTCACGCTCAGCACGCCCATCCGCTCGCCATGCTCGCGTAGCTGGAGCAGCGCGAGTTCGAGGACATGTTCCTGGATGCGCAGGCCGATCCGTTCCGCCACCAGCACATCGGCGAAGCGGTCGGGCGCCATCAGGCCGTAACGTGGGTGGTTCCAGCGGAGCAGCGCTTCATAGCCGCAGACCCGCGTGGTCTCCAGCGAGACGATCGGCTGGAGATAGAGCTGGAACTCGCCCCGCTGGAGCGCGGCCTCGACATCGCTGGTGAATTCCAGTTGCAGGTCGCGCAGGCTGCGCTGCAACGGATCGAACCGGATATAGCGCGCGCGTCCGAGCCGCTTGGCGGTATAGAGCGCCAGATCGGCATTCTGATACAGCATGTCGAGCGCGTCGGCATCGTCCGGATAGCGCGCCGCGCCGATGCTGAGCGACAGGGTGCAGTTGCTGTCGGTCGGGTGCCAGCGGTCGCCCTGGATGGTCATGATCGCCTCGGACAGCGCGGTTTCGGCCTCGACCGATCCGGGACACAATATGGCGAATTCGTCGCCGCCGATCCGCGCCACCCGGACGTCGGGCAACAGCCTAGTGGCCTGGGACAAGGCCGAGCCGACGCTGAGCAGCAGGGCATCGCCGCTGGCATGGCCCAGCCGGTCGTTGACGTCCTTCAGATAATCGACGTCGATGAGGAACAGGCTGAACGGGACATGGCCCTTGATGAGGTCGTTGGCGTGCTGCTGGAACGCGGCGCGGTTGCCCAGCGCGGTCAGGAAGTCGGTATGCGCGGCGATCCGCAGCGTCTTGGTCTCCGCCATGTCGACCTCGCGGCGCTGGCGCGCGAGTTCGAGCTGGTGGCGGATCAGGCGGAACCGGTCGGCGATCGCCAGCGACAGGACCAGCGCCTCGAAGGCCAGCGCGGCGAAGGTCGCCAGGTCGACCAGGTCGTTCTGGGGTGCGAAGCCCAGATTGCGCGCGAGACGGAGCAGGAACAGGCAGATGACCGGCCCCCAGCCGATCATGTAGAACCAGATGACCCGGCTGCCGCGCCGCACCGCGATGCCGCAGGACAGCGCGATGATCGCCGAGGTTCCCGCGATCACATAGTTGAGCAGGCGGTCGGTGAGGATGACCGGAAACCACATGTCCGCCGCCGCCACGAAGCCCATCACCGCCCCCGCCACGGCCAGCACGCGCCCCGCCCGGACGAAGCCGCGCGGCAATATCCCCTCCTCGATCACCGAGAAAAAGAACATGTTGCACGCCGCCACCATCAGCCCGACCAGCACATAATCCAGCCGGAACGCCACCGGGCCGACCAGCTGCGGCACCACAAAGGCCGCCGCATTGGTCCAGACCAGCCCATAAGCGAGCGAGACGGAGACCCAGAGCAGATACCAGCGCTGAAACGCCAGACGCCGCCCGGTATGGATGACGAGATTGTAGAGGAAGGCCGAGAGCAGCGTCCCGGTGAAGAGCCCGATCAGCAACAGCCACTTCACCTCGCCCGTGGTCAGCGCCGAACCCGGCATCGCCACGACCTTGCGCATCAGCGACAGGTCGTCGATCCGCCGAAAGCCCAGATACAGGCCGCGAATGTCACGACCGGGCACCGTCATCGGGAATTTCAGCAGCCCCCCCGGCGCCCAGTTGCCTCCCAGCTCGGAGGATGACCAGCTCCGGCGCGTCATGCCCCGGTCGGTCACGCTCAGCACGGCGATGCGGTCGAATCGCACCTGGTCGACCAGCAGGCTCCACGGCGAGGCCAGCCCCCCGAGATGCGACGGGTCCAGCCGCAGCCACAGCCACTGGTCGCTGTCGGTCGGGGCCTCGGCGCCGCAGCGATAGGACGCGGCGGCGATCGCGGCATCGCCCGCCTTGTCCGGCAGCGCCGCGCTGCACACCGAGCGATGGAGATCGACGCCGGCGGCCGACGCGATTCCCGGCGCAAGGCCGATCAGGACGGCCAGCATGACCAGCCGCAGCGCTTTGAACATGGACAGCAATTTTTGCGGCCCCCACCGCCGATCGATAACGAACCGTCATTAAATTGGACATCTTAACAAAGATGAAAACGCGTCCTATCACGCGGCGTGCCAAGGTTGCTAGGCCGGATTGCCGGAAGAAAACCGGGACATACCGGGTGACCTTGCCCCATGGCGAGACTATCAGGCGCCCTGCGACGCGGCCGAGGACGGGCTGAGGCTGCTCGGCCATAACATGCCGCCCGAGACGGGCGAAGGACAGGACCAGACGTAATGACGACGACCATAGCGCTTCGCCCCGAGGCGCATTTGCGCACCGACTGGACCCGCGCCGAGATCGCCGCGCTGTTCGACCTGCCCTTCACCGAACTGCTGTTTCGCGCCGCCGAGGTCCACCGCGCGCATCATGCCGCCGACGAGGTGCAGCTATGCACTTTGTGCTCGATCAAGACCGGCGGCTGCCCCGAGGATTGCGGATATTGCTCGCAGAGCGCCTCGGCGGAGAGCGACGTGAAGGCGGAAAAGCTGATGGACGTGCAGGCGGTGCTGGCGGCCGCCGCCGAGGCCAAGGCGGCGGGTTCGCAGCGTTTCTGCATGGGGGCGGCCTGGCGGAGCCCGAAGGAGCGCGACATGGACAAGGTCGTCGCCATGGTCGAAGGCGTGAAGGCCATGGGGCTGGAGACCTGCATGACGCTGGGGATGCTCGACGCCCCCCAGGCGCAGCGGCTGGCCGCAGCGGGGCTCGACTATTACAACCACAATATCGACACTTCCCCCGAGAACTACGCCAACGTCATCACGACGCGCTGCTTCGAGGACCGGCTGGAGACGCTGTCCAACGTGCGCGAGGCGGGCATTTCGGTGTGCTGCGGCGGTATCGTCGGCATGGGCGAGACGCGCGGCGATCGCGTCGGCTTCGTCCATGCGCTCGCCACCCTGCCGTGCCACCCGGAAAGCGTGCCGGTCAATGCGCTGGTCCCGGTCAAGGGCACGGTGCTGGGCGACATGCTCGCCGACACGCCGCTGGCGCGGATCGATGACATCGAGTTCGTCCGCACGGTCGCCGTCGCGCGCATCACCATGCCGATGAGCATGGTCCGCCTGTCGGCGGGGCGCGAGAGCATGTCGGCGGCGACGCAAGCGCTCTGTTTCCTGGCGGGGGCGAACTCGATCTTCACCGGCGACAAGCTGCTGACCGCGGGCAATGCGGGCGACGATGCCGACGCTGCGCTGTTCGCCAAACTGGGCCTGAAGCCGATGGAAGGTGCCGAGCCCATGCGGGTCGCGGCGGAATAAACGTCGAGCCCCCCCGGCGCAGGCCGGGGGGCACCGCCGCTCACCCCTGACGCAGCGCCCAGGCCGGAGTCGCCCGGCTGGCGCGCACGGCCTGCCCCAGCACCGTCGCCACGGCGATGACGATCGCCCCCAGGCTGGGCGCGACGAAATGGAGCGGCGACAATGCGATCCGGTCGCCGAACCCCGCCAGCCACAGGCGCAGCGCCACATAGGCCAGCGGCCAGGCCAGCAGGTTCGCGATCAGGATCGGCCGGAGGAAGCGGAGCAGCAGCAACCGCACGATATCCGCCGACGACGCCCCCAGGGTCTTGCGGATACCGATCTCCCGCACCCGCCGCGCGGTGTCGAACGAGGCAAGGCCCCATAGGCCGACACAGGCGATCAGAACCGACATGGCCGCCCCGATCGCGAACAGGCGGGCCGCCTGATCGTCGCTCGTATAGAATTCCGCCAGCCGCTGGTCGGCGGTCCGCGCGTCCAGCGGTATCTGAGGTGCCAGCCGACGCCAGGTCGCCCGCACCCGCGCCAGCATGACCGACGCGTCCCCGGTATAGCGGATGGCCGCGATCGCATTCGGCGGCCCGTCGCGGTGATATTGATAGAAGGTGACCATGTCAGGCGCGCGGGGCGAGCCGAAGCGCAGCTGGTCGATCACTCCGATGATCGTCCGGGGATTGCCGCGCCCCACGGTCTTGCCGATCGCCTCCGCCGGGCTGCGGAAACCCAGCGCGCGCGCGGCGGGCCGGTTGATGACGACGTTGCGTCCGTCCTTCCACCGGGTCCAGTCGCTGGCGTCGTCGGCGCGGTGGGCATCGTCGAACACGCGCCCGGCGAGCAATATGGGGGCATAGGTCCGGAAGAAATCGGGCCCGACGATCAGATTGCCGATCGTCAGCGGCGCTCGCCCCGGCAGGTCGAGCATGTCCACATTCTCCGATCCGCCCCCCGGCGCCGAGGAAGCTGCCCCGACCGAGACGACACCGGGCAGGCGGCGAAAGGCCGCCAGGATCGGGCGTGCCTGATCCGGAAAGATGCGCTTGTCGGCGAGCGAGGGAATGAGCATCAGCCCCTCGCGCCGAAAGCCCAGATCGGATCGCCGCACATGCAGCGTCTGCGCGACCAGGACCGTCGTGGCGATCAGGAAGGCGATGGCGAGCCCGAACTGGATCACGACCAGCGCCTCACGACCGCGCATCCCCGCCCGCCCGCCCCCCGGCGCGTGCGCGGAGGCCAGGACCGCCGCCGCCGGGAAGCGCGACAGGACCATCGCCGGATAGACGCCCGCCATCACCCCGACGGCCAGCGCCATGCCTGCCAGGATCGGCAGGGCCAGCGCATAGGGAAAGGCCAGCGACAATCCGCCCGCCGCATTGACCAGCGGCAGGCTCAGCTCGGCCAGGATCATGCCCGCCAGCGTCGCGACCGCCGCCATCGCCACCGCCTCGCCCAGGAACTGGCGGAT
Source organism: Sphingomonas sp. 1185 (assembly GCF_040544655.1). Classification (NCBI taxonomy): domain Bacteria; kingdom Pseudomonadati; phylum Pseudomonadota; class Alphaproteobacteria; order Sphingomonadales; family Sphingomonadaceae; genus Sphingomonas; species Sphingomonas sp. 1185. Next base: position 2,192 of record NZ_JBEPKL010000002.1, on the reverse strand, counting down.
CAGCCGGGCGCGATCCGCCCCCAGCACCTTGCGCATCGCCACTTCGCGCGCCCGAAGCCCAGACTGCGCGGTCGCCAGATTCACATGGTTGATGATCGCGATCAGCAGGGTCAGCAGCCCGACCAGCCCCAGCGTCACCACGGTCAGCTTGCGCGCGCCGACCTCGGCGCCGCCCGGCGGCTCGAGATGGAAGCGCGCGATGGGCAGCAGCGGCAGGGAAATCACCTTGGCGGGATCGGGGCCCAGATCCTGTCCGGCATGGCGCCGGATGAAGGCGGGCATCCGCGCCTCGAACGCGCGCGCGGTCACGGCATCGGGAAAGCGCAGATAGGTCATCGCATCGACCGTGCCCCATTTATACCAATCCCACCGCGCGGGCGGCGGCTTGCGCGGCATCGGAATCAGGATCGAGATTTGCAGGTCGCTGTTCCGGGGCAGATCCTCGAAGATCCCCGCGACCCGGTAGCTTTCGGGGGTATCGACCGCGATGGTCAGGCTCTGTCCGATGGGGTCGGCATCCCCGAACAGCCTGCGCGCCTCGGTCCGGCTGAGCAGCGCGCCGGACGGGTCCGCCAGCGCGCGCCGCCCGTCGCCGCGCAGCATCGGCAGGTCGAAGACATCGAAGAATCCCGGATCCACCTGCGCGACATCGGCGACGATCGCGTCGCCCTGTCGCACGATGCTGCCCCCCTGCTTGCCGCCCCGGATGCCGTCACCTCGGCATAGAGGGTCTGACGGTGGTCGATGGTCCTGGACATGATCCTCACTCCTTCAAAACCACCGCAGCCCGGCCGGAATGGCGGGGGTGGGCGGCAGGAGCGGACCGACAGTCCCGCCGATACGAGGCTGGCTGCACCCAATGGGCCGAAACGAAGTGGAGGACCGGCGCAGCCGGTTGCAGCACGCCGCGGCGGGACTACAGGGCCGTGACGCCCACCCTCGCCAGACGCGCCAGGCGCGCAACGCCAGCGTGCCCCCCACGCTGTCCGCTGACGGTGCGGAGGCCGCACCGTCACCCGTCAGGGATCGCAACCCGCATGGGCCGAGACGGCACGGCTCGGCGACGCGCCAGCGGCGTAGAGCCCGGTCCTGCGGCATCGCAGGAGACGGCATCGCTCTGCTGTCTGAATGTCCCTCGACAGTGCCGTCAGGACCCCAGCGAAGCTCTCCTGCCAATCATGGAAAAGTAGGACCTTGCCGGCTCCCTTCCAAAGAACTGCGAGGTGATGCCATGTCCGCCAACCCCGACCGCATCCTGCGTCTGAAGGCCGTCCTCGGCCAGACCGGGCTTTGCCGGTCCACGCTCTACCGGAAGATAGCCAACGGCACCTTCGGCTCGGCCGCCAGCCACGCCTTATAGTCGGCCTGAAATGAGGTCACCGGTATCGAGCCGGATCGCCCAGTGTGTCGCGCCGTTGAAGATGCGCACGCCGCCTTTTTCGCAGCGCCTAAGCCGTTCAATTTGATCCCAAATGATCGACGCGGCCAGAATCAGCCTCGCAGCGCGCCGATGTTTTGGCTATGTTCTTCTCGATGCCGAAACGTCACCATTATGTGCCGGTCACTTATCTGAAGAATTTTTGCGATGGCTCGGGGCAGCTGCAGGTTTTCCGCAAGGACGATCCTGCCCGGCCCTTCCGGCAGCGCCCGGGGTCGACCGGGTTCGAGCGCTATTATTATTCGCAGTTCGACGATGAGGGTATCCGCCGAGGTGGTGAGCGCGTCACACCGGGCTCGGCAACATCAGACCAGTCGATCCCGAAAATGTCGATGATTGCCTCCAGCGTCTCGGAGCGTGGCCAGGCTCGGTCATGCTCAATCCGCGACAGCGTTACCCGGCTAATGCCGACGCGGTGTGCGAAGAGCTTGGGCGGCAGAGGCCCATCTGTGCCGGTGCCGGCCAGCCGGTGCGCCCGGATGATCTGGCCAAGGTTGTCCTTGAGCCTGGCATAGCCAGGCGGGAGGCGCATCCGGGCGGGCTTTCGATGGGCCATCGAAATACGATCTAACGATTGTGTATCGTTGATGCACGCCTGATTTTTGTCTTCCTATCACCGCCCCATGGCCATTGCGCGGATCTCGTGGGTGAAAAATGCAAAAAGCGAGAAGGCTTTGGCCGAACTCGTGCAGCTGCTCGCCCGGCAGCTGGCGGCGGAACACCGCCACACCACGTCCTCCGCACGGCCCCCAAC